>JAISRD010000077.1 GCA_031273835.1 Treponema sp.
GGTTCCGGGGCCGGCAGGGCTTCCGCCTCTGTAGACCCGGATTCCGCCGGGGGCTGCGGAGGATAGTCGGACTGGGCAAATTCAAATTCCGGCTCGCTGAGTCCGGAGTCCGCCGCTTCCCCCTGTTCCGGTTCTTCTTCGGGTAAATTGACCGCAGCCTTTTCCGAAGGGCCCTCCGCGATCCGGGGACCGGAAGCGTCCGGCTCCGGTTCCGAAGGAAGCTCCTCCTGAGAAGGTTCGCCATCCGAAACAAGGTCCTCCCGTGAAGACTCGTCTTCCGGAATAAGATCTTCCCGGGGAGGCCCGGTCTCCTCTTCCCGGGAAAGTTCCGCCCCTCCGCCCGGGGGCGTATCCTGAGGATGGGGACTTCCGTCTAAATCCGCTGCGGGATACTGAGTTTTAAGTTCGGGCATTGATTCACAACTGCCGGAACAGAAGAGGGCCGCGGCAAGGAAAAGGGCGGCGGTTCTTAATATTTTCACGGCACCCGCTCCAAAATTCCGTCCACCCCCTCCTCGATACGGCGGCGCCAGGTTTCCTCATTACCCTCCATGGGGTCGGTCCAGAAAGGCCGGACATCCTCTTCACTCCAGCCCTCCCTGGGTTCCCGTTCAAGGAGCACGTCGGGGACAAAATCAGGCTCGTAGGGAAGAAAAAAATCCCCGGAGATAACAGCGGGGGACAGCTCCGCGGAAGCACGGGGCTCTTCTCCGGGTTTCGCCGGGCGCTTGACCACGGCGAGAATCAGCAGGAAGACCAGAACGATAAGAAGGGCCCCGGCGGCGCAGCAGAAAGGTATCAGATGGGACCTGATGATTTCCCCCGGTTTTTGAAAGTTCAATCCGGAAGCCAGGCGATCACAGCCGTCTTTGATTTTTTCAGTTAAACTTGAAAAAAAATCCCCAACCCCCATGATAAGCTTGAGTATAACGGATTTTTTTTGTATTGTACATGGAGGAGGGCCGCCGGGTTTCTCCGTTAAGGAGCGGGTAATGTCTACTCAGCCGGGCCAGGCCAAAATTCCCCTTATGAACGAAAGGCTTGATTCCATGCTCAGGCGCTACGATGAGCTTGCCAGGCTTATCGAAGATCCGGAACTGGTACGGGATCAGCATAAATACCGGGATACGATGAAAGAATACTCCCAGGTCGGCGCCGTCGCCGAGGCGTCAAGGGAAGTGGGCGTCCTTACGGAACAGCTTGAGGGGGCCCGGGCCATGATTCAGGACGAAAAAGATCCCGATCTTAAGGAACTGGCCAGGGAAGAGCTTAAGGACCTGGAAACCCGGTTAAAGGACGCCGGCGGCAGGCTGAAATTGCTCCTTATCCCCAGGGACCCGCTGGACGAAAAAAATATCATCATGGAGATCAGGGCCGGAACCGGCGGGGACGAGGCGGCCCTTTTCGCGGCGGACCTCTACCGCATGTACGCCCGTTTTGCGGAAACCAGGAACTGGAAATTTGAAATTATGAATTCCAACGAGACGGAACTGGGGGGATTTAAGGAAATTGTCTTTTCCATCAGCGGCAGTAATGTCTACGAAAACCTCCGCTATGAATCGGGGGTCCACCGGGTACAGCGCATTCCCGCCACGGAGGCGTCGGGGCGCATCCATACTTCGGCGGTAACCGTGGCGGTACTTCCCGAAGCGGACGAAACCGAAGTCCAGATACGCCAGGAGGATCTGCGCATAGATGTCATGAGGGCGGGGGGACCCGGCGGCCAGTGCGTTAACACCACCGATTCGGCGGTGCGGATAACCCATATACCTTCGGGGCTTTCGGTCCATTGCCAGGACGAAAAGAGCCAGATCAAGAACAAGGCCAAGGGTATGCGCATACTCAGGGCCCGTATCTACGAGATGGAAGCTGCAAAGGCGGCCAGCGAACGGGCCGAAGCGAGAAAAAGCCAGGTCGGTTCGGGGGACCGCTCGGAGCGGATCAGGACCTACAATTTCCCCCAAAACCGCCTTACCGATCACCGCATAAACCTGACCCTCTATAAGCTTGATCTGATCATGCAGGGGGATACGGCGGAACTCTTTGACGCGCTGAAACTTTCCGCCCGCGAAGAACTGCTGCGCTCCAGCGCGGGTTAAACAGCCTCAAAGCCGTCCCGCGATGGCGTCGATAAAATCCCAGGAATTAAGGGCCGCCGCCGGTTTGGGGCCGCGGCTCAACACGGCCAGGTCCCCGGTCATCTCCCCCGCTTCGATGGCGTCCAGCGCCGCCCTTTCAAGACGCCGGGCAAAGTCTCCCAGCTCCGCCGTGCCGTCAAGCTCGGCCCGCTTTGCCAGGGCGCCGGTCCAGGCAAAGATCAGCGCCACGGGGTTGGTACTGGTTTTTTCGCCCCCCCTGTAACGGTAGTAGTGTTTCTGTACCGTACCGTGGGCGGCCTCGTATTCAAAGGCCCCCGAGGGGGAGACGAGGACGCTGGTCATCATGGCAAGGCTTCCCGCGGCGCCGGCTATCATATCGCTCATCACATCGCCGTCGTAATTTTTGCAGGCCCAGAGGAAACCCCCTTCGCCTTTTACCACACGGGCCACGGCGTCGTCGATGAGGGTGTAAAAATAGCTTATCCCCGCGGCCTCGCATTTTTCCCTGAATTCCGTTTCGTATACTTCGGCGAAGATCGCCTTAAAACGGCCGTCGTAGATCTTGGAGATCGTATCCTTCGCGGCGAACCAGACCGGAAGTTTTTCTTCCAGGGCATAGAGAAAACAGGCGCGGGCGAAACTTCTGATGGACCCTTCCTTGTTGTGCATGCCCTGCACGATGCCGGGACCGTCAAAGTCCGCCACGGTAACGCTCCTCCTGACCCCCCCCGGCCCGGTATAGACCAGTTCCACCCGGCCGGGGCCCTCAATTTCCATTTCCACGGCTTTGTAAACATCCCCGTAGGCATGACGGCCTATGACGATGGGCTTCTTCCAGCTTGATATCGAGGGCTTTATGCAGGCGGCCCGGATGGGCTTGCGGAACACCGTGCCGTCCAGTACCGCCCTGATGGTGGCGTTGGGGCTGGGGTGCAGCGCCCTCAGGCCGTATTCTTCCCGCCGGGCGGCGTTGGCCGTGATGGTGGCGCATTTAACCCCCACCCCCAGGCGGAGTATGGCCTGGGCCGATTCCGCCGTTACCCCGTCGCCGGTGGCGTCCCGGTTCATGAGCCCTAAGTCGTAGTATTCGGTCCTTAAGTCCACAAAGGGAAGGATGAGTTTTTCCTTTACCAGTTCCCAGAGCACCCTGGTCATCTCGTCCCCGTCGATTTCGACCAGGGGCGTCTTCATGCCGATTTTTGCCATCCGCGCCTCCGGGCCCAGTATAGCGGTTCCGGGAGTTTTGGTAAACGAGTTTTCCCGTCCGTGCGGTTCCTCTTCCTACGGGATGATCGCTTCCACTATCGCGCCGAAGGGGCCTTTCGCGCCTTCACGGTGGATTTCCCAGCGGCCCGACATATAGACGCGGCTGCCCCGGTCGCTTTCGTCGAATTCCAGGACCAGGGGGGACCTGGTGTCGAAGGAGGAGTTGACAAGTTCCTTCAGATGGGCCGGGGGCGCTTCGAGGATCGACCAGCGGATCTCGATGCCCGTTACGTGGTCGGGTTTGGCCCGGTGTTCGCTGCCTTCGTCCCGGTAGTGGATGGCGATGCGGCGGCGGGTACCCGTGTCGGGGGTCAGTTCCGGCGCGGTTTCGGGGGGCTGGACCTCGACGCGGTCGGGGTTGGGCTCGTGAAGCCCCATGGCCCTGCGGTCCGCGGGGGTAACCGGGGGGAACATGAGGTACTGCTTGACGAAGGGCCGGATGACGTGTTCGGCGCCCTTACGGGCCTCGTTTTTGAGCTCCGTTTCCACGGGCGTATGGGG
>JAISRD010000150.1 GCA_031273835.1 Treponema sp.
AGAAAGGCGTCCATATCGCCGTCGCTCCCTATGCTCACCCTGAGGTACTCCGAGATGCGGGGTTTGTCGAAGTGCCTTACCAGGATACCCCGTTCCCGCAGGGAGCGGAACAGTTCCGCGCCGCCGCGGCCCTCAAGGCGGATAAAGAGAAAATTACCCTTCGACGGGACCACCTCAAAACCGAGGGCCTCCAAAGCGGCGGCGGTCCTTTCGCGGGTGGCGATTACCCGGCGGTTTATCCCGTCGTAGTAGGCCCTGTCGGAAAGGGCCGCCGCGGCCCCCGCCAGGGCCAGCCGGTCCAGGGTATAGGAATTGAAGGAATCCCTGATACGGTAGAGGCCCTCGATCAACTCCTCGCTTCCGATGGCAAAGCCGGCCCGGAGCCCCGCGAAGGAGGCGGACTTTGAAAGGGTGTGCACCGTTAACAGATTGGGAAAGGCCCCGATATGGGGGAGGGCCGATTCGGCGCCGAAGGCGGCGTAGGCCTCGTCGACAATAAAGACCCGGCCCTGTTCTTTAAGGGCCCCGGCAATCTTCAGTATATCCCCGATACCCAGGGCCCTGCCGGTGGGGGCGTTGGGATTGGGAATCACCGCTCCGCCGGAAGGAACGCAGTACGCTTCGGGGTCGACGGAAAAATCCCCGGCCAGGGGGACCGTGCGGAAGGGGATGTCCCAAAGGCCTGAGTAGACGGGGTAAAAGCTGTAGCTTATATCGGGAAAGAGCAGCGGCGGGGCGGGAGCCTCCCCGGACCGGGCCTGAGAATCAAAAAAAGCGCCGAAGGCGAAGGCCAGCACCTCGTCGGAACCGTTGCCGGGAAATACCTGGCTTGGTTTTACCTGATACGCCGCGGCGGCGGCTTCACGGAAGGCGGTACAAAGGGGGTCCGGGTAGAGCCTGAGGGTTTCCCCCGCCGGCCTTTGATCCGGGCCCTCCGATACCAGGGCGCGTATGGCCGCCGCCGCCTTTGGCGACGGGGGATAGGGATTTTCGTTGGTATTGAGTTTGATAAACTTCCCCTCCCCGGGCTGTTCGCCGGGAACATAGGGGGAAAGGCCCCTGACCCGGCTGTTCCAGAATGCGCTCATTTCCTGTGCCGCCTCTCCAGTTCGTCGAGGACCTCGTCGACCCCAACGCCCCCCCTGGTCATGAGGACCGTGGCAAAGTAGAGGAGGTCCGCCGCTTCCCAGACGATCTCGTCATGGGCTGCGGCGGCGCAGAGTTCTTCGGCCTCTTCCCGTATCTTTTCCCTGACCAGGTCGTGGTCCAGCGCGGCGGTATAGGAACCCGCCTCTCCCCCGCGGATACGGGAGGCGATTACCGACTGCAGGTATTCCCAGGTATAGCGGCGGTTTGTGCCGAAGCAGGACCAGCCGCCGGTATGGCATACGGGCCCTGCGGGTTCCACCGTGGCGAGGACCGCGTCACGGTCGCAGTCCGCCCTGAGGCGGCGGAGGCGGAGCACATTGCCGGAATGTTCCCCCTTCATCCAGAGTTTGTTCCGGGTCCGGCTGTGAAAGCAAAGGTTCCCCCGCTTAAAGCTTTCGGAGAGGGCTTCCCGGTCCGCGAAGCCCGTCATAAGGACCTGTCCGTCCGTACTCTGGGCAATGACCGGTATAAGAAGATCGGCGCTTTCAGATCCGATCCCCGCGCCTCCAGGCCCGGCCCCAGCGGCTTTCTTCCAGTTGAGGGAGGCGATAAAAGCGTCCGCCAGGCTTATCTTTCCCGTATACAGGGCCATGCCGAGCTGGACGTCGCAGCCAAGGGCCGCCAGGGCCTCCGCCTCTTCCAGGGTCGAGACCCCCCCGGCGGCGGTGATACGGCAGTTTTCCCCCGCCGCTTCCCGGAGGAGTTTTACCGGCTCCAGGTCTATGCCCGTCATGGTCCCCTCCCGGTCCACGCAGGTAAAGAGCAGTTCCGAAGCGTAGGCGGCCGCTTCCCGGGCGGTTTCAATCAGGGGCAGCCCCGTGGGGGTTTTCCAGCCGTCTACGGTAATTTCATAGCCCCCCCCGTTAGCGGCGGCCTTTTTGGCGTCCACGGCGATGATGATACGGTCCCGGCCTATTGCCTTCTCAAGGCCCTCAAGGAATTCCCTGTTAAGGCCGAATTCACCCGCCGCGCCCCCCTGTGAAGGTTCCCGTGTACGGGAACTAGGGTCCCGTACACGGGAACCAGGGTTCCTGAAAACAAGGGAACCTACGATGATCTTCCGCGCCCCCAGGCTTACCAGTTCCTTAGCCTGTTCCGGGCTTCTGATACCGCCGCCGACCCTGCATTCGGCCTTACGGAGCAGGGGCTTTATTATTTCGGCGTTGTTCCCCTTCCTCAGGGCGGCGTCCAGGTCGATCACCGCCACCTCGCCGCAGCGGTCAAATTCCAGGGCCAGTTCCGTAAGATCCTCCCGTTCAAGCATAAGAACCGAACCCTGCTTAAGCTGAACCGCCTTTCCGTTCTGTATGTCAATTGACGCGATAACCATAATCCTTCCTTACTACCATCTGACGCAGACTCCCCTAGCCTCGGCGTGTTTCTTTATCTCCGGTATGGTGGTTTTGCCGAAGTGGAGCAGCGACGCCACCAGGGCCGCGTCGGCGTTGCCCCAGTTTTCCCCCGTACCGGGGGGAAGGAGTACGCCGGCAATTTGATCGAGGCTCCCCGCGCCCCCCGAAGCGATCACCGGCACGGGCACCGCGTCGAGGACCGCCCTGGTTAGTTCCAGATCGTAGCCTCCCCCCGTACCGTCGGCGTCAATGGAATTGAGCAGTATCTCCCCCGCGCCAAGTTCCACCGCCCGCCGGGCCCATTCAAGGGCGTCGAGCCCCGTGTCGGTTCTGCCGCCGTGGGAATAGGCGTGCCAGGCGAAACACGGGGCGTTTGGCGCGGAGTTTCCGCTTTGCGGGGGCTCCGTGCTTCTGTTGATCCGCTTGGCGTCTATGGACAGCACCACGCATTGGTTCCCGTAGGCCCTGGCCATTTCGGAGAGCAGGGCGGGCCTTTGCAGCGCCGAGGTACATACCGAAACCTTGTCGGCCCCTGAGTTCATCGCTTCCCGCATATCCTCCACGGTCCGTATCCCCCCGCCCACGCAGAGGGGGATAAACACTTCCGAGGCAACCCGCCTGACCACGTCAAGCAGGGTGGCCCGGCTTTTGTAGGAAGCGCCGATATCAAGGAAGGTAAGCTCGTCGGCCCCCTCCTCGTTGTAACGCCGGGCCAGCTCCACCGGGTCCCCCGCGTCCTGGATTTCCTTGAATTTGATTCCCTTCACCACCCTGCCGTCGTCCACGTCCAGGCAGGGGATGATACGCTTTGCCTGCATAGTACCGCCTAGGGTATCTTACCATAAAGAAGGGTTATATGCAGTACCCCTTTTTATACATTTTTATTATTCGCTTTGTGCAACAATGATTTATTTGCCCTTTCATTCACATAATGAATATATTCCCGAAAATCTTTAGCCCCGCTTTTTTTGTAGGCTTTCTCATGTAATTCCTGTTTAAATTTAACACAATCAAATTTTTTTTCTTTATTCATTTCGTATTACCTCCTGCGGTGTTCTTATTTCTAATATACGGTATCCTTCCCGCATGTTAACAGAATTAATAATTTTATTCAAATTAACAATATGTTTGAAATTCCAGCTGACTAATACATCTACTCCAAGAACAGTTGCTACAGCAATATGTAATGCATCGCTACGGTAATTTTCGCTCACAATTTTTTCATTCATATATTTTTCAGTTAATTCTAACATTTCCCCGGTAACATCATGTTCTTCCAATTCAATGGTTTTAAGATTTTCCTTTACATTATCTGGTGCACCATTATTTAATTCCCATATAGTATGAGATGATATTACCGCTCTATAAATTCCATTTTTAAATTCTTCAAAAAGCTTCCGGGTATATTCCATAAATTCATCATCAAAATATCCACCTAT
>JAISRD010000177.1 GCA_031273835.1 Treponema sp.
CTCGGCGGCTATTTCGTCCAACAGGTTCAGCCAACTCGTTGAAAGGTCGATGCGCTCTGTTCGGGGCAGAAGGCAATCAAGGGAACCCTCAAAGGGGTTGTCGACATACCGGTAATTCCTAGTAAACCTATCGGGGGGGGGGGGGGGTTTGTGGACCCAAACATTCCGGTTTTTTGGCCGGGGGCTTTGCGGAATTTTTCACCCACATTTACCATGTTTTCACCTTTTAACGCAGATTTATTTATTAACCGGCAAAGCCGGATAACTCGCACAGTATAACATACTCTGCGAAATATGGAAAGTTTTTTTTCGGAAATTTTAACCACAAAGGGGGAAGAAGCGGCATCCATGCCGTCCTCTCCCTATGCCGGTTAATGTCTCGGGCCGTAGGCCCGGTAAGAGTAAAAACAACCGGAAAAGGCTGAAAGGCCGCCGTTGTGTGCTCCTATAAAAAACGCCCGGACCCACAGTAAATTCCTAAGGCGTTTTTTATAGGAGGGGACAGCGGGTCAGGCCTCTATGGTAAGCCCTTCCCTGGCGGCGATGAGCTGTATCTCCGGCCTGGCGGCGGCCCGGGCCTGGAAGGATCGTTCCAGTTCCTCAAGCTGGGCGTCGGTACGGCCGGGGTCGTGGTGGAAGAGGATGATTTTTTTCGCCGTCGCCGCTTCGGCCGAGGCGAGGGCGTATTCAAAGGTGCTGTGGCCCCAGCCGGTGTGCCTGGGGTACTCTTCCGCGGTATATTGGCTGTCCTGGATCAGAATATCGGCGCCGTGGAAAAAACGGAGTATCTTTTCGTTTTCATCCGCCGCCGCCGCTTCCCCCTCCCGGGCAATGTCCTCATCAAAGGAAGGATCGGAGGGGTCCGTGGGAAAAAGATTGCGGAAGGGCTCGTGATCATAGGCGGTAACGATGCTTTTCCCCTGGTATTCAAAACGGTAGCCCAGGCAGAGTATGGGGTGGTTAAGGTACTTCGTGGTTACCCGGAGCCCGCCGCCTAAATCAAAGGAGGTCTCCTGTATACGGCTGTATTCAATGTCCGCCGCCAGTTCGTCGATCCGCACCGGCCAATAGCGGTAGGAAAGCTGGGCGCCGATGATCTGTTCCAGGGTTTCGTCCTCGTAGGAGACCGGCCCCCGGATGCGGAACCTGGTGGTGGGAACAAAAATCGGGGAAAACATGGGAAAACCCATGATATGATCCCAATGGGTATGGGTGATAAAAATATCCGCATCGATGGGCCCTTTTTTGTAGTCGTTTTCCATGAGCCAGTCGCCCAGGAGCCTTACCCCCGTTCCCAGATCGACGATAACCAGCTTTTCATCGGCCCGTATTTCAAGGCAGGAGGTGTTTCCGCCGTAGATCACCGTGTCTTTCCCCGGACAGGGAATGGAGCCCCGGTCGCCCCATATCCGAACGCTTAGCATTTCATACCTGGGGTAATGGTACCACGGAACTAAAATTTAAGAAAGATCCGGGCCTTCTCGATTTCCCCGTTTACCACCGGTTCCATTTCCTCAAACAGCCCCTGTTCCAGTCCCAGGAATTCCCAAATGAGGGGGGCCGGTTTTTCCGGGTACCTGTCGCCGGAAAAACCTATCTCCATGGCGTTGGCAAAATGGTTTGCCAGTATGACGCTGTACAGTACGTCCCGGCGGGGGCCGTCGTAATCAGGGTAATTATGGTGAAAGACAATGGCGTCCCCCACGGGCCCCTCCAGTTTCCAGGATTTGACGATGAAGCGCCCGGCGTTTGCGTGGTTGATCCCCAGTTTGCGGTCCTCCGCCCGGATCAGGGAGATCCTCCCCAGATCGGAATCGCTGACGGTAAGCATATAATCCGGGCCGAGTACCGCGTTAAGGGGTATCTTTCCTATGTCGTGCAGCAGCCCCGCGGTAAAGTACTCTTCGATGAGCTTTGAATCCACCCCCCGCTTCCTGGCGATGAGTTTTGCCGCCACGCCCACGCAGAGGGAATGGCGCCAAAAGCCCTCCATGTCAAGCCCCGCCGCGGCTTTATTTACCGGCAAATTGCCCAGGACGGCGGAAGAGAGGGCCAGGTTCTTTACCGTGTTGATCCCCAGCATGATGATGGCCCGTACCAGGTTGGTTACCTGCTGGCCCAAACCGTAGTAGGCGGAGTTGATCAGCTTAAGCACCCTGCCCACCAGTACCGGGTCCAGGGATATGACGTGATTTAAGTCGGCGGGGCTGGTTTGGGGGTTGTTGCACACCTCCAGTACCTTGGTTACCGTAATGGGCAGGCTGGGCATATTTTTTATATACCGGCCGATTTTTTCTTCCACCTCAGCGCTCATTACCGTTCCCCTTCATTCGCCGTTTCTCAGGGGCCGGGCCGTAACTTCCCTGGAGAATTTTCCCGGATGCAGCTCCCCGACAGTATAACCCGATCCGTCATAGGCCGCCACCGCGAAAAAATACAGGGTCCCGTTTTTAAGGCCCTCAATACGCAGGCTGGTACGGTTTCCCGTGTTGATGGGAGATTCCCCCTGGACAGCTTCCCGGCCGTAATACACCCCGCTTGAGGTTCCGTAGTAAACCAGGTAACCCCTGGCGTCGGGATCGGGGCTTGCCCGCCAGGAAAGTTCGACGGCCCCGTTCAGCCCACGGGCGCTTACCAGCGAGGGGGGGTAGGGGGGTTCGTTGCTGTCATAGACGATGCGGAGTTCCTCAAGATAGGGGGTGGTTTCACAGTCCGCGCTGGGATAGAAGGCGGCGGCGATCTGAATATAGCGGCCCCGTATCGAGGGGGGGAGTTCCGTCTCCGGCATGACCGGCGTCCAGGGGATGGAGGCGAAACGGTAGGGTTCCTCGGAGGAACGGATAAAGAACTGCAGCGCCGAATTGTCGGGAAAGCGGAAATTGTTCATCCCCGCGTAGGTGTTTTTTTTCGGCGAATAGCGGCCCCCGGAGGCTAAAAGCTTCAGTACCCGGCTGCCCCTTTCGCCCAGATCCAGGGTACGGGTTTCAACCCGCCCCCCGCTGCGGGGGAATTTCGCCAGTTCCGGCAGTTCCAGGGCGGTCTTTTCCGGCCGGTCAAGGCCGGTACGTCCCGGCGCGTTGATCATCCGGTCGTAGACCCTGAATTCGTCGATCAGGCCGTTGTAGCGCCCGCCGAGTATAAAGGCCCCGTCCCTGTCGATATGGGGGGTATACACGTCCCCCCCCTCAAAGCCCGAGGAGGTTACGTGGGCGATCTGTTCAAGACGGCCGTTCACCAGGTATTCCAGCAGCCCCGTGCCGGCGTTGTAGCGCAGCAAATGGTGGGTCCAGGTCCGGGGAACCAGGGTACCGCGGGTTTCAAGGACTATCGAAAGCCGCCGCCCCGGGTTGGCGGGGGAGGCGAAAAAATCCTGAAAGGTCCAGCGGAGCCGGTTTTTCTCCGATTCGCAGTAGATTCGCTGGGAACCCGCGGCGGTCCACGCGAGGATCTGTTCGCCGTTTTCCATGGTATTGGGGTACAGCCAGAATTCCAGGCTGAAGTCCCGGACGCTTCTGCCCGGGGTGAAGAGGGCGTCCCTGCTCCGGGGGTTCACCCTCAAGGGCGTTCCCCGGTTCCCCGTGAACAGGGCGGCCCCGGCGCCGTACCTGGCCCAGCGCCGCCCCGCGGCCTGTACGTCCCGGGAAACCGTTACCCCATAGCGGCCCGTACTGTCCCCGTAGGAGGCGGGATCGGCTTCGTCGAAATTCAGCGCCAGATCCAGGGGACTCTTTTCGGCGGGAAAATTCCGGTTTGCCCCCAGGAGGGCCAGGGTTTCCTCCTCGGCGGCAAAACTTTTAAGCTGTCCCGCACCGGCGGCCCCTGAACGGGTATCGCCGGTCCACGCCGAGGAGAGCAGCAGCACGGGGTGGGGCCTGATGGAAGAAACTTCGGCCACCTGAACCCGGCTTTCCGCCGCGGTCCAGCCCCCGGCGGCCCCCAGGATCAGGGTTTTTTCGGGACCCTGGGGGAAGCCGGGATTACCCCAGAGGCTGACGGAAATCCCCAAAAGACTGTATACTACAATAGTAATGAACGCTTTTTCTCCCATATCGTTTCTTAAGTATCGGTAATTTATAATATGGAACTAAGCAATTCCGGCAGGCGGGAGGACCCTAAAAAAAGCGCCCGGCAGGCGCCCCTGGAACCGGGGGTGTATATTATGAGGGACGCCGAGGACCGCATCATATATGTGGGTAAGGCCAGGGTGCTGCGGAACCGGCTCAGTTCCTACTTTTCCGGCGAGAAGGACATCAAGACAAAAATACTCCTCCGTCATACCGCCTCGATAGAGACGATCATCGTTAAGGATGAATACGAAGCCCTGCTGCTGGAAAATACCCTGATCAAGCAGCACAGTCCCAAGTACAACATCAACCTTAAGGACGGAAAAACCTATCCGGTGGTACGCCTAAGCTCCGGTCCCTATCCCCGGGTGTTCAGGACCCGCCACATTGTGGAGGACGGATCATCCTACTTCGGCCCCTTTGCCAATGTGGGGAGGGCCGACGATATACTGGACATCATCGACAGGGTCTTTCCCCTGAGGAAGTGCCGGACCCTGAAAAAACGCGGCGGCCCCTGTATGTACTACCACATAGGCCGCTGCGCCGCCCCCTGCTGCGGAAAGATCACCGAAGCCGCCTACCGGCTTCAGGTCGACCGGGTGCGCAGGCTCCTCTCGGGGGAAAACGCCCCCCTCATCGCCGAACTTAACGGGGAGATGCGGCAGGCGGCGGCGGCCCTCCGTTTTGAGCAGGCCGCCCAGCTCCGTGACGCGGTAAGGGCCATCGAGGGGCTCGGCGAGGCAAGCGCGGTGGTGGATTTTGATCCCCGGGGCCGGGATTACGTTGCCTGGGCCGATGAGGGGGTCCTTGCCACCTTTTCACTTTTTTCCATGCGGGGGGGCAAGCTTACGGGCCGTGAACTCTACCGGACCAAATCGGCTTCCGGTGAGGAGGAATCCCTTGAAAGCCTTATCATGGCCTACTATAACGCCGAAAATCCCCCGCCCCCCCGGATCTACGTACAGCGGGCGGAGGGGGACGAGGGGGTCCGCGGAACGGGCGCCGGGGCCCTGCAAAAATGGTTCCGGGAACAATTCGGCTTTTTGCCGGAAATGATCGTTCCCGAAACGGACGCCGGGGAGGGGCGGCATCATCTTGCCATACTGGCCATGGCAAAACAGAACGCCGAAGAGGATCTGCGCCGCCGCCTGCGGGACAGGGGGGCGGGTCCCGCCCTGGATGAACTGCGGGAGGCCCTTAAGCTCAGGATCAGGCCCGAAACCATTGAGGGTTTCGACATCGCCCAGCTTGACGGCAAGCACAGCGTGGCGTCCCTTATCAGTTTTAAGAACGGAACGCCGGACCGGAAGAATTACCGCCGTTATAAGCTGCGCAGCGTCGCTGGGGTGGTGGATGATTTCGCGGCCATGCGGGAAGCGGTGGAACGGCGCTATTCGAGGCTCCTCCGGGAAAACCGGGAACTCCCCGATCTTATCCTCATCGACGGGGGCATAGGGCAGGTTAACGCCGCCCGTGGGGCCCTGGATAAACTGGGAATTGACTGCGATGTGGCGGGCCTGGCGAAACGGGACGAGGAACTCTGGCTGCCCGGGGCGAAGGAACCGGTACGGCTTTCAAGGCGTTCCGAGGCCCTCAAGGTACTCCAGTTTGTCAGGGATGAAAGCCACCGCTTTGCCACCGCCTACAACCAGCTTCTCAGGTCCAGGGAACTCCGCCTGGAAAACCTTGAATCGGTGGAGGGCATAGGCCCCGTGCGGGCGGCGGCCCTCCTTAAACACTACGGCAGTACCGCCGCGATCGCCGCCGCTCCCCCCGATGAAATCGCCGCCCTCTGCGGCTGCGGCGCCGCCGCGGCCAGGGCGGTACGGGCCGCCGCCAAACTCAGCGCCGGGCCGGGAGGGGAGGGAAGCGCCTTTAGCCCGGGGAAGCGCGGGGCCGGAAAGGGCGCGCCGGGGGCCCTCCGGGATTTGGCGGCCCAGGCGGCGGAAGACCCGCCGGACTACGGGGAGAAGCCGCGATAGCCGGGGGGGCCGCGGCTATTTCCCCCCGGCCCCCTGTTTCAACACCCGGACCCGCATCACCCCGTCTATGGCTTTGAGTTTTTCCATGAGATCCTCCGGGATGGGCTGCTCGGTGTCAATGATGTTGTACGCGTACTCATTGTGGTGGTGATTGATAAGGTCCGTGATGTTGATGGCCTTTTCGGCGAGTACGGTGGTGATCTGCCCCACCATGTTCGGTATGTTGCGGTTGGCCACCAGGAGACGGCAGGGGGAGCGGAATTCAAGCCTGCACCGGGGATAGTTCACCGAATTCTTGATGGTTCCGGCTTCAAGGTAATCCATAAGCTGGCGTACCGCCATGACCGCGCAGTTATCCTCCGCCTCGGGTGTGGAGGCCCCCAGATGGGGAATGCAAATTGCCCCCCTGCATGCCAGCAGTTCCGCCGTGGGAAAATCCGTTACATAGGCGGCAAGCTTTTCCGAACCGAGGGCGGCAATGATGTCGGCCTCGTTTACAAGCCCCCCCCTGGCAAGATTTACAATACGGGCGCCTTTTTTCATGATCCTGAATTTTTCCGCGTCAAGGAAACCCCGGGTATTGTCGGTCAGGGGCAGGTGCAGGGTAACATAGTCCACATTGGCAAGAAAACCCTCCAGGGTATCGGCCCTTTCCACCGAGTGGGAAAGATTCCAGGCCGCTTCCACCGATATATAGGGATCATAACCCATTACATGCATACCCAGGGCAAGGGCGGCGTTGGCGACCATCACCCCTATGGCCCCCAAGCCTATCACCCCCAGGGTCTTGCCCCGCAGCTCGGGGCCTTCAAATTTACTCTTTCCCTTTTCCACCAGTTCCGGCACTTCATCGGCCCTGTCCCCTATGGAGGAAGCCCAGGACCAGCCCCCCAGTATATTCCGGGAGGACAGGAGCAGCGCCGCAATGGCCAGCTCCTTTACCGCGTTGGCGTTGGCGCCGGGGGTGTTAAAGACCACGATGCCCCTGTCGCTGCATTGGGAGATGGGGATATTGTTCACCCCTGCCCCGGCCCTGGCTATGGCAAGCACCGAATCGGGTATGCTTACCGAATGAAGATCCGCGCTCCGCACCAGGATGGCGTCGGGATTGGGTATCCCGCCGGCCACTTCATATTTATCCCGGGGAAAAAGTTCCAGCCCCAGGGGGGAAATTTTATTAAGGGTCTGTATCTTGAACATGCCGTACTCCTCTACCGGGCTTCGTAAGCCCTTATCTGCTTAAAAACCCCATCAGAGGGTTTTTTCAAAGTTCTCCATGAATTGTACCAGGGCCTTGACTCCCTCGAGGGGCATGGCGTTGTAGATGCTGGCCCGCATGCCGCCCACCAGTCGGTGTCCCGCCAGGTTTATCAGCCCCGCGCCGGCGGCCTCCGCCACGAAGCGCTTTTCAATTTCCGCCCTGCGCTCCCCCGCTTCTTCACGGGGGACAAAGGGGATATTCATGAGGCTGCGGGACTGCTTTTCCACGGGGGAATAAAAGTGCCCGCTTGCCTCAAGGTAATCGTAGATCAGACCGGCCTTGTTCCGGTTCAGCTCCGCCGCCGCCTCAACGCCCCCCAGGGCTTTAAGCCATTCCAGGACCAGGCCCATAACGTAGATCCCGTAACAGGGCGGGGTGTTGTACAGAGACCCTTCCTTTGCGTGGATGTCGTAGCGGAGCATGGCCGGGACCCAGGAGGGAGCCCCGCCGATGAGATCCTCCCGTATGATCAGCGCCGTAACCCCCGCGGGCCCCAGGTTCTTCTGGGCCCCGGCGTAGAGTACGCCGAAACGGGAAACATCCAGGGGCTCGGAAAGGATCGAACTGGAAATATCCGCCGCCAGGGGAACGGAACCCGTTTCGGGTATGGAAGGCCATTTGGTACCCACAATGGTGTTGTTCCAGGTGATGTGATAATAGGCGCTTCCCGGCGCCGGGGCCGGCGCTGGGGGTATGTAGGTATAGGCCCTGTCCTTTGAGGAAGCGGCGATAACCAGTTCGGCGTATTTGGAGGCCTCATCGGCGGCTTTTTGAGCCCAGATCCCCGTGTCGACCAGGGTAACGGTTTTCTTCCCCCCAGCGGAGGGGCTCTCCGGGGCTGCCAGATTGAGGGGTACCATGGAAAATTGAAGGGACGCCCCCCCCTGGAGAAAGAGAACCCTGTAGTTGGGGGGTATCCCCATGAGTTCCCTGAGGAGGGCTTCGGTTTTTCCGATGATGGCCTTAAAATCCCCGGAGCGGTGGCTCATCTCCATAACCGACTGGCCGCTTCCGTTCGCGTCGGCCATTTCGGCGGCGGCCCGTTCCAGTACCGGCAGGGGCAGCATTGAGGGCCCGGGGGAAAAGTTGTACACACGTTTCATAAAAACTCCTTTCGTTTTTCGTTGTCCTGTATATGGACCGCCAGGGCCCGCAGTTCGTCGGTAACATATACGTTCCGGACCGCTATGCCGGCGGGCAGTTTCAGCGCCGCGGGGGCAAAGCTTACGATGCCCCGTATACCCGAGGCGGCGCAGCGTTCCGCCGCCCCCTGGGCCGCCTCGGCGGGCACGCAGAGCAGGGCAATCTCAAGCCCCAGGCGGCCCGCCACTTCGGCCATTTTATACGCGGGGAACAGGGGAACCGGCGATTTGAGTATCTCCACCCGGTTTACGTTGGTGTCGAACCCCGCGGCAAGCTCAAATTCCCCGTAATCCAGGGGGTCCGGGCCTGCGGCGGCGTTCAGGTAGGCTGAACCGAGCCTCCCCAGCCCTACGACGCAGAATTTCCGGCGGCGGTCCAGCCCCAGGGCCCTGCGTATGGCCCCCCCCAGCACTTCCGGGCTGTAGCCCGCGCAGCTTCCCACCGCCCCGGCCCCGTCGGCCGGCCCGGCGGAACCGGAGATCAGGTAGGAAATGTCCTTGCGTATCGTTTTCCGGGGCAGGCCGCTGAGGGCTTCCAGTTCCGCCGAGGTAAGGGCCCCGCCGCCGCCGGGTACCGGCCCCGTTTCGAGTAAACGCAGTATTTTAAGGAGCCGCTCCCTGGCGGCCGCCGGAATACCCAATTCCGCTCCCCTTTCCCCCCGATCCCAAGGACGGCTGTGAAATATTTCACACCTTAGCAGAGATAAAAGGATCTGTCAATCGGTCGGTTTGAAGAAAATTCAGAATAACCACAGACCTTGCAGACCCTCACAGACTCGTTGTTTGAAGGCTTCTTTCTTCTTTGTTCGCGTGGTTCATGAGGTCTGTGTTAGAATTCCTGAATTTTGCTGGATTTAATTGTGTTCATTAAAATATTCCTGGGTTACCTGCAGCTGGCGATACAGTATTTCCCTCCACAGGTGATTATGAATTTCCCCTGACCCCATTGATACTCTTGTCCTGCGGATATTGCCGTTCTCATCAACTTTACGATAAAAATAATGGCCGGTCTTTTTGTATAACTCCCAGCCGTCTTTTTCGCAAAACCGTTTTAGTTGTTTCCAACTTGGCATACGAGCATATCTCCCAGTGTTTTCGCGTCGTTGATTATCAGTGCTTTGAGTATATACGGCAGGTGTTTTTTACGGTTTGGTGCGGCATTCCAGAACCGGAACTCGTTAAAATACTCCTCCGCATAGTCGAGGATTGCCCGGCCCATGGCGAGGCGGGCGTTTGTTTCGGTATCGCCGTTTTCAATCAAATCAATCTCGTTCAGGGAAAGCGTTACCGAACCATCCGTTTCCGTGTACTGTTTTGCGGTAAACCCGTAGGCCTCAAGGATTATATCAAGCTGTTCAAAACTCGATAAAAACAAATACTCACGGGTTTTCTTGATAAAAAGCGGCTTTTCCCGTATCACACGATCACTGTATTCACTCCACCGGTTCCGAACCTCGGTTGCATTGTGCATAATCATGAGAACCCCCGATGTTTATAGTTTAACAAAAAGTGTACACTATGCCAAGTGTGTACACTTTCACACCAAAGAAGACAAAACTTCCCCCCTCCCTTCGTACCCGAAGAGTCCCAACAGTTATTTTTAGCCCGCCTCCACCTCCGCCGCCGGTTAAAGCGCCGCAGCCCTTGCCCGCGGCCCTCCCTTTCTATACAATAGAAGTCATGGACCCAAAGCTTTTTACCGTTTTGGACTTAATCGACATCGATCTTAAGGAGCACAATTCCCTCAATCTCCGCTGTATAGGGGGGCGGAAGGGGCTGCCCAGGGAGATAACGGTGCCCAATCTGAACCGGCCGGGGCTGGCGATTATGGGGTTCTATGAATCCTTCGCCTATGAGCGTATACAGGTCTTCGGACGGGGGGAAGTGGCGGCGGTATGCAAGCTGGCGGAGGGGCAAAACAGCGAAAACATCAAAAAGATGTTTACCCATGAGATCCCCTGCTGTATCTTTACCCACGGACTTTCGCCGAATCGGGGTTTTTTTGAGGAGGCCGAGCGGGCCGAATGTCCCCTGCTGCAGACCGACCTGGAAACCTCGGAATTCGTGCTCCGCCTGACCCGTATCCTGTCGAATATCTTCGCCCCCCAGAAGAGTATCCACGGGGTATTGGTGGAGGTATACGGCCTGGGGATTCTTATCCTGGGGGATTCGGGGGTCGGGAAAAGCGAAACCGCCCTGGAGCTTATCGAGCGGGGACACCGGCTGGTGGCGGACGATGTGGTGGAGATCCACTGCGTCAACGGGAATATCCTCATGGGGGCGGGGGCGAACAAGATCATCGGCCACCACATGGAAATACGGGGGCTGGGGATCATCAACATCACCCACCTCTTCGGGGTCCGGGCGATACGGGACAAGAAGCAGGTACAGCTCGTGGTGGTCCTGGAAGAATGGGACTCCGCCAAAAACTACGACCGCCTGGGCACCGAGGAACAGTCCGAGGAATTCCTGGGGGTGAGCATCCCCAAACTGGAGGTCCCCGTTAAGCCGGGCCGGAACATTCCCATCATCATTGAGGTGGCCGCCATGAACGAAAGGCTTAAAAAGATGGGATACAACTCGTCGAAGGAATTCAATCAGAATATTCTTAAATGGATAGAAAGCGCCCAGACCCGGTCGGTATACTACGGGCCTGAGGATACGATATGAGGCGCCCCTGCGATGTATGAGAGAATAGTTAAGGTGATCAACAGGGCCGGGGTCCACGCCCGGCCGGCGGCCCTGCTGGTCCAGGCGGCGAAGGATTTCCCCTGCGATATCTATATGGAGCGGGATACGGACCGGATCAACGGAAAGTCGATCATGGGGATCATCACCCTGGGGGCCGCCTACGGCGCCGAGATACGGATCATCGCCGAGGGGGAACAGGAAAGGGAAGCGGTGGAGTCCATGGCCCGTCTTTTTGAGACGAAATTTGAGGAAGAATGAGGGCCTTCCCTTGCGGCGTCTTCCGGGCCGTAGTATAATCAGGTAAACAACACAAGGAAAAGCTATGAAAGAGCCAACCCAAAGGCAGAAAGAGGTCCTCACGTTCATTGCGGAGTATCTCAATATCCACTCCTATCCCCCCACCATACGGGAGATCGCCGACTATTTCTCCATTTCCGTCAAGGGTGCCTACGATCACGTTTCGGCGCTTAAAAAGAAGGGGCGGATCAAGCTGGGGGATAAGCGGTCCAGGACCATGGCGCTGGTCCGGACCGGGGAAGACCCGGAAAAGGACGGCTTTACCAGCGTCCCCATACTGGGGGTGGTGGCCGCGGGGAAACCCATACTGGCGGAGGAAAACTGGGAGGGGACCCTGCCTATCCACGACTCGTTCCTTAAAGGAAACAAACAGTACTTTGCCCTTAAGGTAAAGGGGGATTCCATGAGGGACGCGGGAATACTCGATAACGACATGACGGTGATTCAAAAACAGAATACCGCCCGGAACGGCGACATTGTGGTTGCCGTGGTGGACGAGGCGGTTACCCTGAAGCGTTTTTTCAAAGAGGCGAACCGCGTGCGGCTCCAGCCGGAAAATCCCGACTATAACCCCATTTACACCCGTGATATCCGGGTGCTGGGCAAGCTGGCCTATGTAATCCGCAGCTGCTGATATGCCCCCGGTACAGGAGAAGGCCCCGGTCCGGGGGAAAAAGTGCTTTCTCTTCCTCGGGCCGGAGCTGGGGGAAAAGCTCGACGCCCTGGAGGGGATACGGGGGAGCCTCCCCCCGGATACGGAGGAAACCTCGTTCTACGCGGGGGAAACCCCGGTTTCCGCCATGGTCTCGGTTATCAGAAACGGCAGCCTCTTCGCCCCGGCCCGGTTTTTTATCGTCAAAAACGCCGAACTCGTCAAAAAGGACGAGGCGGAACTCCTCGCCGCCTGCGTGGAAAATCCCCCGGAACATACCGCCCTGGCGCTGGTTTCGGAGGAAACGAAGGTCGATAAGCGCCTTGAGGGCGCCGTTCCCGGGGAAAACAGGCGTATCTTCTGGGAACTCTTTGAAAACAGAAAAATCGACTGGGTGGCCTCATTTTTCAGGCGCGAGGGCTGCCCGATTGACGAAAGCGGGATCAGCACGATCCTCGAAATGGTGGAAAACAACACCGACGCCCTCAGGCGGGAATGTTCCCGGCTGATCCTGTTTCTGGGGAAGGACCGTACCATCACCGGAAAGGACGCGGAGGACTGCCTTTCCCATACCAGGGAAGAATCGGCCTTTACCCTCTTTGCCTGCCTTGCCCGGGGGAAGCTTTCGCGGAGCCTGGAAATCATGAGGAACCTGCTGGGGGCCAATGAAAGTTCCACGAGGATACTGGCGACCCTGGTCTGGTGTTTCCGCAAGTTCAGGGACTATCTTGCCCTGGCGGCGTCGGGGAACAGTAGCGACTGGGAGCTGAAAAAAATAGGCCTAGGTTCCCTGAAGGTCCGTTCCGATTATATCGAGGCCGCCAAACGCTGGCCCGGCGCCGGCGGCCCCCTGGCCCTGCTGGGCGAATATGAATACCTCCTCAGGTCCTCCGGCGCCGCTTTGGAGGAACTGCTGCTGGATAAACTTATCTATTCCCTCGTCCGGGGAAAATAACAGTCAGATTAACCGCGAAAAGCACCAGGGGAAGAATGAGGAATATTTAACCACGAAAAACACGAAAAGCACGAAAAGCGGCTTAACGGATAATTCTGGTGATTTCTACTTTTGGGAAGGCATGAAAATTAACTAATAATCCTAGTTTTAGCCCTGTCGCCGCTAAATAATTGAAAATTTGAGACTTGTGTTCATTGGTAATCTTACTTACCGCCTTTAATTCCACTATGATTTTCTCAAAACATACAAGATCAGCCTGATAATACTGCTTCAAAGGGGTTCCGTCGTACATTATGGGCAATATTTTTTGAGATTCAAAGGGAATTTTCGCCCTCTCCAGTTCAATTTCCAAGGCTTCCTGATATACCGCTTCCAGAAAGCCGGCGCCTAAGTTCCTGTATACTTCAAAAACGCATCCCTGGATTAGATAGCACTCATTC
>JAISRD010000183.1 GCA_031273835.1 Treponema sp.
TGGTTTTTTGGGGGACGGCCCTCCAGGGGCAGGAGATTTTTACCGCCGGCCGTTATCTGGAACAGGTCTCCGAATACTACGGTTCCATAAGGGACTGGACCGCCAGGGTCGATATACAGTCCGGGTCTTCCCGTATGACGGGGAGCGTGATGTCCCTGGGGCCGAACTTCCTGCGTATCGACTTTTCCTCCCCGGCGGAACAGGTGATCATCTACAACGGCGAAAGCCTGATGATCTACCTCCCCTGGGAAAGGGCCATCCTGAACCAGCCGGTCAGTTCCCAGAATACCGGGGCTAACCTCGCCACCGCCAGAGGTTTGTCCCTGCTGCGGAGGAACTATATCCCCGCCTTCGTAACAGGGCCCAATCCGGTGCCCATCGACGAGGGTTCCTCCGAAATGGTGATCAAGCTCCGCCTGGCCCGGCGCTCCGTTTCCGAGGGGTTCCAGGAGATCATTCTGGATATTTCCCCCTCCTCAAAGCTTATCAGGCGTATCACCGGCAGAACCGTTACCGATACGACGGTGCGCTTTGACTTTTCCGGCGTCAGGACCAATGTGGGAATACCGGAGGACCGTTTTGATTTCGACGCCCCGCCCACGACCAATATGTACAACAATTTCCTTTTCAAAGATACGGAATAGGGTCTTACGGAAAACGCCGCGGCCCCGTTTTGGCCCGCCGGTTTTAAGGAGGAATGGTGGAAACCCTGGGTGATAAACTGCGCCTTACCCGTGAAAGCAAGGGGTATAGTTATGAGTATGTGGGCCGGGAGACGAATATCGCGCGCCGCTATCTTGAGGCGCTGGAGAGGGAGGACTTTACCAAGTTTCCCGGTGAGCCCTATCTGCTGGGGTTTTTAAGAAACTACGGAGAATACCTCGGCCTTGATGTGGACGAGCTTCTTTCCCTGTACCGGGCCCTCAAAATTCAGGAGCAGCCCACCCCGATGGAGGAGCTCTTAAAAGCCCCCGCCCCTTCCTTTCCCGTATGGCTGGTCTTTCTCATCGTGCTCCTGCCCATTCTAGCGATCCTCGGGGGGGGTATTTATTTCATCTTTCTCAGGCCCGCCTCACAGCCGGGGCAGGAGGAGCCGGTCTATGTTCCGGTTGAATACGTTCTGGAAGAGGGGGGCTTTCTTGAGCGGCGTTTTTACCGGGGGGATACGGTTCTTATCGGCGCCGGGGCCGAACAGTTCAAGGCCGAACTTGAGGAACTTGGGGACCCCCTGACCATCAAAGTCCCCGGCGGCAGGGCCGAGCTGAGACTGGGGGGCGATACCGAGCTGGACCTTAACGGCGACGGCGCTGCGGACATACGGGTAAGCCTTTCGGACTACGATAAGGATTCCCCCGGCGCCGGGGCGCTTTTAAGGTTTGACAGCAATGTATTCGGTATTCCCCCGGCGGACGCCGCGGACGGCGCGGCGGCGGTTCCCCGGGGGGCCCAGAGTACGGTGATTTTTTCCTCTTCCAACGCCTATCCTTTTACGCTGCAGGTTCAGTTTCAGGGGTTCTGTATGTTCCGCTGGGAAGTTGACCGCCGGGAACGAAACGAGCGTTATTTTTCCCGTGGTGAGGAATTAAACATACAGGCCCAAAACGGCCTGCGCCTGTGGGTTTCCAACGCCGCAAGCTTAAGGCTCCGGGTGATAGGCGCGGGCCGCACGGTTCCCCTTGAGTTAGGAGGGGCCGGTGAAGTGGTTGTTTCGGACCTCCGCTGGCTTAAGGACGACGGCGGCAGGTTCCGGCTCAGCCAATACCGGCTGGAATAATTGCGCTACTTCCTCGATCCCTTCGGCTGCGCCAAAAATCAGGTGGACGCCGAAATAATGATGTCCCTCCTTAACGGCGGCGGCTGGTCCTCCGGCGGAGACCCGGAAGAGGCGGACCTGATCATTGTTAATTCCTGCGGCTTTATCGAAAAGGCGAAGCAGGAGTCGATCAACGCCGTCCTGGCCTGGCGTAAGGCCTACCCCGAAAAGAAGATACTCCTTGCGGGCTGTCTCTCCCAGCGCTACGGGAAGGAACTCTCCGAGTCGCTCCCCGAAGCCGACGCCCTGCTGGGCAGCGCCGAATTGGACCGCGTCGCCGAGGCCGCCGCAAAACTCGTCCCCCCGGGGCGGAGGGCCGGCGCCGGATCTTCCGGAACGGGCCTTTTCCCCGCCGCCGGAATGGCCGGCGAACGGGGAAGGCGGCCCCTGCTGGGATTTCCCGGCTCGGCCTATGTAAAAATTTCCGAGGGCTGCGACAACCGGTGCAGTTTCTGCGCCATACCCCTGATTCGGGGGGGGCTTGTCTGCCGGAAAATCCCCGATGTGATCGCCGAATGCGGTGAACTCCTCAGGCGGGGGATACGGGAACTCTGCCTTATCGGGCAGGATCTCGCTTCCTACAAACCCGGTCTTGCGGCGCTGCTTGCCGCCCTCTCGCGCCTGGAAGGAAATTTCTGGGTGCGGCTGCTTTACCTTCACCCCGATCATTTCCCCGAGGACATACTCGGCATACTAAGATCCGACAGCCGCCTGCTTCCCTACTTTGACATACCCTTTCAGCACGGATCAAAAAAAATACTCAGGGCGATGAACCGCCGGGGGGACGCCCCGTCCTATCTGGAACTGCTTGAGAAGATCCGGGACGCCCTTCCCGGCGCGGTGATACGTTCCTCTTTTTTGACCGGTTTTCCGGGGGAAACCGGTGAAGATTTCGGGGAACTCCTCGATTTCCAGGCCGCGGCCCGCTTTGACTGGCTGGGGGTCTTTACCTATTCGCGGGAAGACGGGACCGCCGCCTATAACATGAAGGGCAGGGTGGATAAAAAAACCGCTGCGGAGCGCAAGGCCCTCATCGAACAGAGGCAGGCCGCCATAAGCGGGGCGGCGGCGAAGCGCTTTATAGGCCGTGATATGGACGTACTGGTGGAGGAACCCATGGGATCCGCCGGGAAGGCGCCGTTCCGGGGCGCCGAAACGGCGGAAGATTACCTTTACCTGGGCAGGCTCTACTCCCAGGCCCCGGAGGTAGACGGGGCGGCGGTAATACACGGCCCTTCCGCCCTTAAACCGGGAGATCTGGTCCGGGGCAGGGTTTTTGCCGGGACGGGATTTGATTTGCAGGTAAGCGTATGAAGGAAGAGCTCCCCGCTTATCTGGCTATGCTCAACCCCGAACAGCGGAAGGCGGTCTTCCACGAAGGCAATCCCCTGCTTATTCTTGCCGGCGCGGGTTCGGGAAAGACCCGGGTGATAACGACCAAGATAGCCTATCTTATCAGGGAACGGCTCTACGATCCCCGTTCGATCATGGCGGTAACCTTTACCAATAAGGCCGCCCGGGAAATGGCCCTCCGGGCCAGGCTCATCGACGAGAGAGCGGAATTGGCGATGATGAAGACCTTCCATTCCTTCGGCGCCTGGTTCCTCCGCCGTCACGGCACCCTGGCGGGGCTTAATTCTAACTTTGTGATCTACGATGACGATGACGTTGTTTCCCTTTTAGGGATCATCCTGGACGATCTTCCCAAGGTGGAACTGCGGGAACTTGCCGGGCTTATCTCCCGGGCCAAGGATTATTTTCTTTCCCCCGATGATCCCGATCTTGATCTCCTGGATCACAGGCCGAAGTTCAGGCGCATCTACGCCCTCTATGAGGAAAGGCTTAAAAAGATAGGGAACGCCGACTTCGGCGACCTTATCAAAAAGCCCGTGGAAATACTGCGGGACCATCCCGATCTTGCCCGGCGCATACGGGAGCGGTTTCAGGTGATCATGGTGGATGAATACCAGGATTCCAACGTGGCCCAGTTCAGGCTCCTCTGCGAATTAAAGGGGAAACAGGCCTATCTCTGCGTGGTAGGCGACGACGACCAATCGATCTACCGCTTCCGGGGCGCCGAGGTCA
>JAISRD010000170.1 GCA_031273835.1 Treponema sp.
GCTGAGGTATCCTCCGGGGTATGGGGACCAAGTGTGTTTGCGTAAGCCGTGTACCAGGCGATGTAGCCGTCGGCCATGGCCGTGCGGGCCGCCTGGGGGATATGGGTCCACTCCGGGCTCTGGCCGCCGCATTTCTGAGCCACATACTGGTTCATGAACTTAAAAAAGTCGTCGAAATCCGCGTCCCGCTGGGGAATATAATCTCGAGACATCCGTATCCTCCTTCGGCCGGAACCGCCGGCCCGGTAATATTTCTAAAAAGCCGGGCCTTCACCGCAAGAGGACGGGCTCCCGCGGCAAAGGGAGGGCTTTTTATGACAAGGGGAGATCTTTTTTGGACAAAAGGCCGGCCTTTCTTGATAAAAGGAGATCTTTTTCCGGCAAAAAGCCGGCCTTTTCCGGCAAAGGGAAGTCTTACCGTGGTAAAGGGACGGCCTTTTTTGACAAAGGGCCGGCCCTTTCCGGCAAAAAGAAAACCCCCTCCGGCGGCAAGCCGCCCTTTTACCGTATATACACTACCCGTAGCGTGATAGAGCGGTAAATCCGCGAAACCTACGCTACATGGGGGGGGGTCGAAAGGGTTTTATGGAGCGCTAAATCAGGGGCGGGAAAAGTATGGTGTGCAAGAAAATCATGCTCCATGAGCTAAGAATATACCACGCTATAAAAAAATTCACAAGAAAAATTGACAGGAATTTTTAACCGCGAAGCCGAATAGGTCAAAGAAGGGAAGAGGAGAGAGAGGACGGCATGGATGCCGCTTTTTCGACCCTGCGGTTTATCCTCTTCTTCCTGGTGGTTTAATTTCACGGGAAAAGCCGCAGAATTGTATTTTTTACCTTCCGGCGGTATGATTAACGGGTGGCCCAAAAGATCAATGTATACGGTATGCTCAATTCCTATGCCGTGAAGAACAATAACCCCCTCGTTGATCTTGACCCCTTTGTCGCCTATTTTGAAAAATACCTGAAGCGGGCCCAGGAGGGGGAGGGGGACGAAAAAATAGATCCCGCCGAATGGCTTGAGCGGAACCTTGCCCCCCAGCTCAGCTCCCTGGCGGAACAGGGAAAGATCGCCATCAACGGCAAAGAAAAAAACCGGATCTGCCTCTGCGATTATTACGCCGAACGGGTCCTGGGGGCCTATAAGAACCCCGACAACGACGCGGCCCTGCCCTTTCCCGATGAATTTTCCCTGGGCTTGAAGATCCCCGACGATCAGAAAAGGACCGTGAAGGTTACGGCGGAGATGGCGGCCTACCTTGCCGAGCCCCAGGAGACGGATCTCCCCGTCATCACCTTAAAGTTTCCCGGCGAGTACGGTTCGGCCCTGGTCCTCTCTTCCATGATCCCTTTCAGGCTCCTGGAGATATGCATGCTTAAGATACGGAACTTCCTCCAAAACCGGAGTAACAGGGTGCATGTCCAGTACAAATTGGGGTCCCACTTTGCGGGCAGGGAGGCCTATCTGCGGGATACCCTCGATCAGATACAGAACCGGCCCATGTCCTGCGTCAGGGACATGGGGGAAGCGGGGGAATTTATTTTTTACTTTTGGACCTATTTTTGCAGCCTTATCCGCAGCGAGCTGACCATAAAAAACGAACTGCTCGCGGAAGAAAGCGCGGTACTGCAGTCGGCGTTTATCGTGGAAATCTGCATAGGGTTTTTCAGGTCCCGGGTTTCAAAGGCCAGGGAAGCGGAGCTTGCCTTAAAGAGCTTTGAACTGGAAATGGAAAAACCGCCCTACTATTTTTCCCGGGAGGCCATAGCGGGCTTTAAGGACAACAGGGGGTTTCCCCTGCTGGGCCAGTACAGCCAGGAAGAGCTTGACGGGTATATAAAGAAGCGCTGCGGCGAATCCGCGGTCTTTGACGAAATGCCGGAACTGCTTATTTTCCACACCGGCGACGGCGCGTCCTGGCTTATCAAGAAAAGCAAGGTCATTCCCCTCTGCATAAAGCTCCTTGCGGAAGCCAGGGTCCCGGTAAGCAGGGCGATCTCCAGGCGCTGGAAAAACAAGCTGCAGAGTTATCTCCGTGAACCGGCCATGGATGACGACGGGGAATTTGAAAAGCTCCTTGCCCACTATCTGGAAGAATACGCGCCGGTACTCAGCGCCCTGTTCAGGGACCACAGGCTGTACCTGATCCACGAGGAGATGGTGCTCGGACAGGCGGGGACATCCGAATTTCCACGTTTTTTTGCCCGGGACGAACTCTTGCCCCTGCGGGTGCTGCTGCTTCTTAAGCGCAGGGAAATATTGGCCGACGTAAAGCTGCTCCTTCCCTTCTGGAATTCCTTTGTCAGCGGCCTCCTGGCCTTTTTTTCCAGGCTGAGGGGGAAGAAGCAGGTTTTTGAGAGGACCGAAGAGGAAGCGGCCAAAAAGGTACATGTCCCGGAGACCATGAGGATACTACAGAACGCCGCCTTAGAAGCCGAGGCGGGGGCTGTTCCCGACGGGTATACCCTGGAATCGTACCTGGAAGAGCTGACTTCCCGCTGGGGGAAGCTGCTCAATAAACAGGCAAAGACGGATCTGGTGAACGATGTGAACGCCCTGATCCGGGACAAGTTCCGGCAGTTTTTGAAGACCGCCAAAAGGCCCCTGATAAACAAGAATACCTTTATCATATTGACCGACGAGATAATGCGCGGCTCCCAGGGGCTGCGCCAGATCAGCGAACAAAACGCCCTTTCCCTTTATATAAAACTCTACCTGATTAAACTCTGCCGGAAAAAATGATCCCTTTCCCCTTTCGGTACTTTCCCTTATACTGGGCCCATGAGCCTCATCCCTGTTTTTACCTCCCTTAAAAGCGCCCAGGCGGAACTTGCCCCGCAGAACCGGGAGCGGAAGGACGCCGCCCTGGCCGCCGCCGCCGCCGCCCTTGACGGGGACCGTTCCCTCATACTGGCGGCAAACGCGGAGGATCTGGACAAGGCCCGCTCGGGGGGCATGAAGGAGGCCCTTATCGACAGGCTCCTCCTTAACGATGGGCGTATTGATGAAATCATCCGGGGCATGGAGGCGGTGATACGCCTTGAGGACCCCATAGGCTCCGTTAAGGCGGGCTGGAAAACCCCCAACGGCCTCCTCATCGAGCGTATTACCGTGCCCCTGGGAGTTACGGCGATCATCTATGAATCCCGGCCCAATGTTACCGCCGACGCCTTTGCCCTTGCCTATAAGGCGGGCTGCGCCATACTGCTGCGGGGTTCCTCGGCGGCCCTCAGGTCGAACCGGGCCATAGTCGGGGCCCTTAAAAAGGGCCTTGCCTCCTCGGGGGGGATAGCCGGCGCGGTGGCCCTGGCGGATTCGGGGGACCGCGGCGAGGTGGACGAAATACTCGGCGCCAGGGCCTTTATTGACGCGGTCCTCCCCCGGGGGGGCCGTGATCTGATACGCCGGGTGGTGGAAAATGCCCGGGTGCCGGTGATTGAAACCGGCGAGGGAAACTGCCACATCTATGTGGAGAGCGGCGCCGATATGGACGCAGCGGTAAGGATCATCGAAAACGCCAAGGTGCAGAAACCCGGCGCCTGCAACGCCGTGGAAACCCTGCTGGTCCGCCGGGAAGCCCTGGCGGCCCTTATGCCCCCCCTGGCGGCGCTGCTCGCGGGCAGGGTGGAACTGCGCTGCGACGGGCCGGCTAAGGCCGCAATCGGCCAAACAGCCGGCCTCGTTCTTAAGGACGCCTCCGAAGAAGACTGGGAAACGGAATTCCTCGATTACATACTGGCGGTAAAAACCGTGGATTCCCTTGACGAGGCCATTACCCATATCAACCGCTACGGTACGGGCCATTCCGAAGCGATACTTACCTCGGATCTTTGGGCCGCCGGGGAATTCTGCCGCCGGGTGGACGCCGCCTGTGTATATACCAACGCGTCCACCCGTTTTACCGACGGCGGCGAATTCGGCTTCGGCGCGGAACTGGGGATCAGTACCCAGAAATTCCACGCCCGGGGGCCCATGGGGCTCGAGGCCCTTACGACGATCAAGTACCGTATAAGCGGGTCCGGCCAAATCCGGAACGGGCCGGGGGAATCATGATACCCCGTCTTATTGCGGAGTCCCGCAAGATCGTCCTGAAATTCGGCTCCAATACCCTGGCCGGGGGGGACGGAAAGATCAACGACGCTTTTCTTGCGGAATTCGCCGATCAGGCGGCGGCGCTTATCAAACAGGGTAAGCAGCTTGTCATCGTGTCCTCAGGCGCCCAGGTTGCGGGGCTTTCCGCCATGGATAAATGGGCCCGCAAGCGGGACCTCCACTACCGCCAGGCCCTCTGCGCCGTGGGGCAGGTAAAGCTTATGGACGCCTGGGTGAGGGCCTTCCGCCCTCATGACATCCACATTGCCCAGATACTCCTTACCAGGGACGACTTCGGCGACAATTCCCGGACCCTCAATATGCGGAACACCCTTTTTACCCTGGTGGACGAGGGGATAGTCCCCGTCATCAACGAGAACGACACGGTGAGCGTGGAAGAAATTAAAATAGGCGATAACGATACCCTGGCGGCCCAGTCGGCCATACTCTGGAGCGCCGATCTGCTGATCCTTTTCAGCGATATAGACGGCCTCTACGACGCTAACCCCAAAGAAAACCCCGGCGCGCGCCTGATAGGCGAAGTTCGGGACATAGGGGCCGCCCGGCTTTCCGTCGGTACCGGCGGAATGAGCGAATTCGGCACCGGGGGCATAGCCACCAAGCTGGACGCCGCCGAGCGGACCCTGTCCTACGGTATCCCGGTGATACTCGCCCACGGCGGAAGGCCCCGGGTTCTGGAAGCGCTGGCGGCGGGGAAACAGCCGGGGACGGCCTTCTTTGCGCCCTGATACCGCGGAGTCCGCCGGGGTGGATGAACGAAATACCGCCAACGGGCGGGTCAAGGCCATGCTGGACGCCACGCCGCTGGCCTGCGTATTTTTGGATGAACGGGGCGGCGCCATTGACTGTAACGCTGCGGCCCCCCGGCTTTTTGAGGTAAACGATCCGGGGCTGTTTCTGGAACGGTACTACGACTATATGCCCGAATACCAGCCCGACGGCCTGCACAGCCTTACGGAAAAACGCCGCCGCATCCAGGAGGCCCTCAAGACGGGTTACGGCCGTTCCCAGTGGATGCACCGTACCGCCCTGGGGGAAGAATTGCCCGCCGAGGTAACCCTGGTCAGGGTTGAATGGAACGGTATATTCTGCATCGCCACCTATATCCGCGATCTGCGGAGCATCTATCAAAAAGAAAGGGAAGTGATAGAGGCGGAGGCGGCCCTTTCCCGGAAAAAAGATCACCTGGACATCGTGGCGGGGATCTCAAAATTTACCTACTGGGAATGGAATGTGGAAAGCGACAGGCTGGTTTTCAGCTATCACTTTAAGGACGAATTCGGCTATTCCCCCGAAGAAATCAACACCGTGGGCTTCCGCGATCAGGCCATAAAAACTCTCCCCTCCAAGTGGATCGACATCATTCATCCCGGCGATCTCCGCCGTATCCTGCGGGACCTGGAACGGTACCTGAGCGGCAGGGAGGATTATTTCCGTTCAGAAGTCCGGGTCCGTCATAAGAACGGGAAATACCTGTGGGCCATCAGCTACGGACGGTCCACGGACTGGAAGAACGGCAGGCCCGCTCTCATTATAGGGGGCCTCTTTAATATTGACGACATCAGGCGGACCGAAAGCGCCAATACCGCCAAAAGCCGGTTCCTCGCGGCCATGAGCCATGAGATCCGCACGCCCATGAATACCATCATAGGCATGAGCGATCTTATCCGCACGGATAATCTGGATGAGGGGCAGAAAGAATTTTTCAATAATATAAAAAAGATGTCCAAGGCCCTTTTGCAGATCATCAACGATATCCTCGACCTTTCAAAGGTTGAAAGCGGCAAAATGGAACTGGTTCCGGTTCACTTTGATCTGCGGGATATGTACGACAATATCGTTTCCATGAACCGTTTTATGGCGGAGGGGAAGGGCCTGGAATTCCGCAGCAGCTTTGATACCCCGGCGCGGATTGTCTACGGCGACGATATACGCATACGGCAGGTCCTTACCAATATGCTCAGCAACGCGATAAAGTACACCCGGCGGGGCTTTGTGGATTTCCGGGTAAAGCCCGCCGAGGCGGAGGGAAAAACCTTTACGGCCTTTATCGTAACGGATACCGGCATCGGCATCAAAGAAGAAAATTTATCCAAACTCTTCGAGGAATTTGAACGGCTCGATCCTGATAAAAACCGGGGCATCATCGGGACGGGGCTGGGCCTTTCAATTACCAAGCGCCTTGTAAAGATGATGGGCGGCCGTATTGACGTGGAAAGCGAATACGGCAAAGGATCGGTGTTCACCGTGCTGCTGCCCCTCCCCTCAGGAGATCCGGAAAAGGTGGAAAAAACGGCGATAACGGACGGCGTGGTTACCGACGGCAGCGTGAATGTCCTGGTGGTCGATGACAACGACATCAACCTTAAGGTGGCCCTTGCCTACCTCGAAAAATACAATATCCGGGGGGATACCGCCGGAAGCGGAAAAGAGGCCCTGGAGAAAATCAGGAAAAAACAGTACCACCTTATTTTTATGGATCACATGATGTTCGAAATGGACGGCATTGAAACCACCGCCCGGATACGCGCGGCGGATAATGAATGGTACCGGACCTGTCCCATTATCGCCCTTTCCGCCAACGCCGTGCCGGGGTCCCGGAGGCTCTTTCTGGACGGGGGTATGGATGATTTTCTGTCCAAGCCCATAGATCCGGGGGCGTTTAATACGATACTGGTCAAATGGCTGCCCAAGGATAAAATAATACGGAAGACCGCGCCGGCCGGAAACGCCGGGCCTGCGGCGGAGAAAACCCTTGACCGTTCCCTGGGGCTTTCCTATGCGCTGAACGATGAAAAACTGTACCGGCAGCTTTTAAGCGATTTCGCGGCAGACCACGGAGAGGACCCGGTGAAGATCAGGTCCGCCCTGGACGCGGGGGACCGTAAAACGGCGCACAGGCTTGCCCATACCCTTAAAAGCACGGCCGGCCTGATCGGCGCCCAGGCCCTCCGTTCCGCCGCGCTGGCGCTGGAAAATGCCCTGGGCGGGGCCGCCGATATTCCCCTGGGGGACGAACTGGAGCGGCTGAAAAGGGAGTGCGGCGCTGCGCTGGACGAGCTTGTCGGCGATGTCCGGCTTTCAAGGCGCGAAAAGACGGCCGTCCTGTCCCCCGCGGAGCGTCCGGAAACGGGGAAACTGGATAAAGACAGGGCCCTTGCCCTTATCGCGAAACTGGCGGGGCTGCTTAAATCCGGCAGCGCCGCCAGCCTTGATATGGTAGAAGAAATACGGGAAGCCCTGTCCCCGGCGGGGGAGGAATGTGAGAAACTGATCGGCAGGATTGAGGATTTCGATTTTGCCGAAGGGGCGGAAATACTGGACCGGATCAGGGATACGATCGCCGGCCCTTAGTACGTATTCCCACTTTGTAAAAGGCGGGTTATAATGATAGAAAGGGAAATTCATGAAAACCGATTCTAAGTTTACGATTCTTATAGTCGATGACGAAAAGGCCAATCTGACGGTGTTGAATCGAATTTTATACGGCGAATATGAGATCGTCATGGCGAAAAACGGGGAACTCGCCCTTTCCCTGGCCATGGAGGGAAAGCCGGATCTTATCCTGCTGGATATCATGCTGCCCGACATCAACGGTTTTGACGTTCTGACAAGGCTTAAGGGGGAGCCGGAGACCAAAAAAATCCCCGTTATCTGTATTACCGGCCTTGACAGTGAATACGATGAGGAAAAGGGCTTTCTCCTCGGAGCGGTGGACTATATCAAAAAGCCCTTCAAAAGCGCGATTGTTAAGGCCCGGGTTCATAACCATGCGGAAATCGTGCGTCAGATGCGTATCATCGAAAAATACAGCCTTACCGATCCCCTGACGGACCTTTCAAACAGGAGGAATTTTAACGACCGGCTGGATACGGAATGGCGCAGGGCCGTCAGGGAACATGTGCCGCTTTCCTTCCTGATGATGGACCTGGACAAATTCAAAAGTTATAACGACGCCTATGGGCATCCCCAGGGGGACATCCTGCTTAAGGCCGCCGCCGGGGTTTTTATGACCATGGCAAGGCGTCCCGCGGACCTTCCCGCCAGGCTGGGGGGCGAAGAATTCGGCGTCCTCATGCCCGAAACGGGCGCCGAAGGGGCCCTTATGGTTGCCGAGCATATACGGGCCGGCATAGAAGCCCTGCGTGTACCCACGGCGGACGGTGAAGTAACCACCGCGACAATCAGCATAGGGGTGGTTTCGGCCGTACCCGGAAAAACCGATTCCATTGAAGACTTTATTTCCCGGGCGGATGAAAACCTCTACGCCGCGAAAACAGCGGGGCGGAACAGGGTTTACGCCGGTATCCCCGCGGACCCAAAGGATTCCCAATAGCCCCGGGATTCCCCGGAAACTTTGAGTTTTTTGCGGGCGCTTTACTTATTTCCCCCTTTTTTGTTATACTAGTGGTATGTATTACGGAATTGACTCCAGCTATATAATTTTTGTGGTTCCCGCCCTGATACTTTCCCTTTGGGCGCAGTTCAAGGTTAAATCAACCTTTTCCAGGTATTCCCAGATTATGTGCAGCCGTAATATAACCGGCGCCGGGGCCGCCAAGCTGCTGATGGACGCCAACAGCATCAGCGATGTGGCGATTGAAAGTACCGGCGGTTCCCTGACCGATCACTACGATCCGGGCGGCCATGTACTCAGGCTTTCCCAGCCCGTATACGGCCAGCGTTCCATCGCGGCGGTGGGGGTGGCCGCCCATGAGACGGGCCACGCCATTCAGCATGCCCAGGGCTACGGCCCCCTCTTTCTCAGGAGTTCCCTGGTGCCCGCGGCGAATATAGGTTCCACCATCGGCCCCTGGCTTGCCATTGCGGGGCTCTTTCTCGGCTCAAGCGGAATCGGGGGGATACTCTTCAACCTGGGGATCATACTTTTCGGCGCGGCGGTTTTGTTTTACCTGATTACCCTGCCGGTGGAATTTAACGCTTCTTCCCGGGCCCTGGTGATGCTGCAACAGAACCAGGTTTTGACCGACGAGGAATTGGCGGGGGTAAAAAAGGTGCTTTCCGCCGCAGCCATGACCTATGTGGCCTCCGCCCTGACCGCCGTGATGAGTCTGGTCCGGCTTTTGTTTCTTGCAAGACGCCGCCGCTGATCATAAACTATAAAATGTGAAGAAGGATCCGGTTATATCCGGCAAGGCCTCGAAGGAACACGAAGGTTTTTGGACTGTTCTTTAGTTAAAGGAGTAGCCTTTCATGGCTGTCAGCACTTTCAAACGGGGACTTAAACTGCCTACCCGTAAACACGCCACCGAGGGGAAGCCGGTTGAATTAGTTCCCTTTCCCAGACAGGCGGTTATTCCCGTTAACCAGCATTTCGGGGCCCCCAATAAGGCGCTGGTAAATGTGGGGGACCATGTCAGGCGGGGTCAGAAAATAGCCGCGGGAGCCGTTCCCGGCCCCATGACGGTGCCCGTTCACGCGTCCATTTCCGGGACGGTCAAAAAAATCGAACCCAGAACCCAGTCGAACAACACCGACGGTCTCTGTATTATCCTCGAGGCGGAGGAGGGTTCCGATCCCGCCGCCGGTACGGAATTTATGCCCCCCCTGGACCCCTTTAGCTGTACCAAAGAAGACGCCCTGGACAGGATACGCGAAGCGGGTATTACCGGCATGGGGGGGGCGGCCTTTCCCGCCCATGTTAAGCTTAACCCCGCCAAGGCGGTGGATCTCCTCATCGCCGACGGCGCCGAATGTGAGCCCTATCTTACCACCGACGAGGCGGTGATGACCGAAAAGCCCCATCTTTTGGTACAGGGCCTTGCCATTGTCATGAAGATCACCGGAATCAAGCGGGCCATAATCGGTATGGAAGATAACAAGGCCCCCCTTATCCCCATGCTGGAACGGGAAATCAGGCTGAACGGCTATGTACAGTCCCAGGGCCTTGAGGCGGGTATGGGCCTTTGCAGAACCCGTTATCCTCAGGGGGGCGAAAAACTCCTTATCAAGGCCCTGACGGGCCGGGAAGTTCCCTCCGGGGGGCTTCCCATGGACTGCGGCTGTATCGTGCAGAACGTGGGGACCCTCGTGGCCATTGCGGAGGCCTTCTCCCTGGGGAAGCCCCTCATAGACAGGGATCTGACGGTCGCAGGCGGGGCCTGCAGGACGCCGAAAAATATCCGGGCCCCCATCGGTACCCTTATTACGGAGCTCCCCAGGGAATTTATGGATATTGATTATGATCATCTGCGCAAGGTAATCTTCGGCGGCCCCATGATGGGAAACGCCGTGCCGAATCCCGCCGTGCCCATACAAAAAAATACTTCCGGCATTGTTTTAATGACCGCCTCGGAAACCCTGGCGGACGCCGAGGGGAGCTGTATACGCTGCGGCCGCTGTATCAGGAACTGTTCCTGCAGGCTTTCGCCGGTGATCATGAACAACGCCCTGGAGGCGGGGGACATGGACGAGGCGGTACGGGCGGGCTTGATGGATTGTTTTGAATGCGGCGCTTGTACCTATGTATGTCCCGCCCGGATAAAACTGGTGCAGCGTTTCAGGGTCGGCAAACTGCGGCTGCGGGCCATGAAGTCCCTGTCCCAGCAGCAGGCCAAGGCCGCCGTGAACGCCGTAAAAGAGGGAAACTAGCATGGCCGAGGTATTTTTAGGTTCCAGCCCCCATATCGGAACGCCGGTACGCACCCCCCTGCTCATGGGGCATGTGCTCATTGCCCTGACTCCCGTCTCAATTTGGGGGGTCGCAATCTACGGGTTCAAGGCCCTTCTGGTGATCCTCGTTTCCGTTGTTTCCGCTGCCGCTGGGGAGGCCCTGTTCCGCCGTATCATAGGCCGGGAAAACCGCAGCGGGGATCTCTCCGCCCCCCTTACGGGCCTGCTCCTCGCGCTGGTCCTGCCCCCCTCTACGCCGCTGTGGATGGCCGCCCTGGGGGCGGTTTTTGCCGTGGTGGCCGCCAAGGAATTTTTCGGCGGCCTGGGGGCCAATGTGTTTAACCCCGCCCTGTCCGGAAGGGCCTTCCTTCTGATGAGTTTTCCCGCGGCCATCACCACCTGGACCCTGCCAGGGGGCGTTTTGAGCGGACTCAGCGGGGCAAGCGTAGCGGACGCCGGGCCGGACGCAGGTTTGGAGGCGCTGACCGGGGCGACACCGCTGGGGATCATCAAAATGGGCGGCGCCGTTGCCGATGTGGGCAGGGAATTTACCGCCTTCGGCCTTGCCCCGTCCCCCGCTTATTGGCAGACCATAAAAACCCTCTTTGTAGGGAACCACGGCGGAACCATAGGGGAAACTTCCGTCCTGCTTATCCTCGCGGGCTGTCTCTACCTGCTCATTGCCAGGGTGATTGACTGGCGGGCCCCCGTTACGATGATCGCCTCGGCCTTCGGCCTTTCGCTGATACTGTACCTGGTAGAGCCCGCTGCCGCGCCGGACCCCCTCTTCGCCGTACTCTCCGGGGGGCTGCTCTTCGGCGCGGTCTTTATGGCCACCGATTATACCACCGCCCCGTTAACCGCCAGGGGGAAACTCCTCTTCGGGGCCGGCGCGGGGATCATCACCGTGCTGATACGCCGCTGGGGGAATTATCCCGAAGGGACCAGCTACGGCATACTGATCATGAACGCCGTTACCCCCTTCCTTAACAGGCTGCTCCAGAGAAAGTACGGCCATGGGCCCTCAAAAAAGGGGGCCGCGTGAAAGTACGGGAAATATTCACCCTCGGAATAGTTCTGATGGTCTATTCCGTCGCGGCCTGTGTGGGCCTTGCCTTTGTTTATTCGGGAACGAAAGAAACCATCGCGCAGAGAACCCAGGCCGATTTGGAAGCGGCCCTGAAAGAACTCTTTCCCGGCGCCGACGACTTTGAGGAAATAAGCGGCGCCGCCGTCAGCCCCGATCCGGGGGTAAGTTTTGAAAAAGAATACGCCGTCAGACAGGGGGGGCGCCTTGTAGGCGCCGCCCTGCGGGCCCGTGGGGGGAGCTACGGCGGGCCCATCATCGTACTGGTGGGGGTAAACGCCGGGGGAACCATCAGCAGGATCAAAATTATGGAACACACCGATACGCCGGGCCTGGGGGCCAACGCCGCTTCCGGCGACTACTTTATAGATCAGGATGGAACCACCACCTTTTACGGACAGTTTACCGGTAAGGCGGCGGCGGATCCCTTTGAGGTAAAAGACGATGTGGCCGCCCTTACCGCCGCTACCATCACAAGCCGGGCCGTCGCCAGGGTGGTAAAAGCTTCGGCGGACGCGGCCCTTGAGTGGCTCGGTAAAAACGGGGGAATACAGTGAAGGTCTGGAACATTTTTACCAACGGTATTATACGGGAAAACCCGCTGCTGGTTTTGGCCATAGGGCTGTGTTCGTCCCTGGCGGTAACCAGCGCCGCGGTTAACGGACTGGGTATGGGCCTCTCCATGACCTTTGTACTGTTGATGTCCGAACTGGTAATCAGCCTTTTTCGTTCCCTTATCCCCAATTCCATACGCATTCCGGTCTTTATCATTGTCATCGCTGCCTTTACCACGGTGATCGACTATGTGCTCAAGGCGTACTTCCCCGATCTTTCCAAGGCCATGGGGGTCTTTATCCCCCTCATTGTGGTGAACTGTATTATCATGGGCAGGGTTGAATCCTTCGCATCCAAACAGCCTCCCGCTTATGTGATCCCCGACGCCCTGGGCATGGGCCTGGGTTATACCTGGGTACTGGTGGGGATTGCCGCGGTACGGGAACTGCTGGGAAGCGGCAAGATCTTCGGCGCCGCAATACTGCCCGCCGCTTTTAACGCGGTTAACTTCCTGCTGGAAGTTCTTAAGATCAACGCCAAAGTAAAATTCGAGCCCATACTGTTTTTCATACTACCCGCCGGGGGTTTCTTTGTGTTCGCCCTCTTTATCGCCCTGAATCAGGGGCTTAAGGGGATACTCAGGCCGGTTTCCGCCGGGGGGCCCGCCCCAACGGTTCCGGGCTGCCACGCCGCCGGAACGGAGGGGGACTGCGGCGCCTGCGCTTCCGGCGCGGCGGGCGGTAATGCCGCTCAGGCGGCCGAAGGAGCCCGGTGATGACGGCGGCGGTACTTTTTAAGATCTTCATCTCCGCTTTTTTAATCGACAATGTGGTGCTGATGCGCTTCCTCGCCCTCTGCCCCTTTATCGGGATGAGTACCGATGAGGACAAGTCGGTGGGCATGGGGCTGGCGGTTACTTTTGTTACCGTTTTGGCCACCGCCGTAACCTGGCCCATCTATTACTTTGTCCTTTCCAAAGAGGGAATTTTCGGCGGAATAAGGGGCGGGGGTATCTTCAGCGGGATAGAGGGCCTGGAATTCTTACAGATCCTGGTTTTTATTCTGGTCATCGCCTCCCTGGTTCAGCTTGTGGAATTCTTCCTTAAAAAAATGATTCCGGGACTGTACAGTTCCATGGGGATCTATCTTGCCCTGATCACCACCAACTGCGCCATCCTTGCCGTTACCTTTGATGTATGGATAAAGGGCTATACTTTTGTAGAATCCCTTGTTTATGCCCTGGGGGTCGCCCTGGGCTTCCTCCTTTCCCTGCTCCTCATGGCGGGAATCAGGCGGCGCATCAAAACCAGCCCCGTCCCCGGCTTCCTCAAGGGAATGCCGATCCTTTTTGTTACCGCCGCCCTGCTTTCCATGGCCTTCATGGGTTTCGGCGGGCTGGTAAAGTAGGAACTAAGGTACGAATGATGGAAAATGCGTGGATAGGGATCGTTTTAATCACCGCCGGCTTTGCCGCGGTCCTGGCCTTTTTTCTGGGGGCGGCCCTGGGCTTCTTTAAGGAACTGTTTTACGTTCCCGAGGACCCCCTTAAGGGAAGAATACGCGAGGCCCTCCCCGGGGCGAACTGCGGAGGCTGCGGTTTTCCCGGCTGCGACGGCTACGCCGCGGCGGTGGCCGCCGGGGAAGATATTACCCTTTGTACCGCCGGGGGCAGGGCGGCGGCGGACGCCCTGGCCGCGATAATGGGGGTCAGCGCCGCCTCGGTGGTCCCCTTGGTATCGGTACGCTGCTGCCTTGGGGGAAAGGACATTGCCCTCCCCCGGGGTATTTATACGGGCCTTGAAAGCTGCCGGGGGGCGAAGATCGCCGGGGGGACCAAGCTCTGTGCCTGGGGCTGCCTGGGCTTCGGCGACTGCGTGAGGGTCTGCAAATTCGGCGCCCTTTCCATGGGAGACGACGGGCTTCCCGTGGTGGACAGGGCTAAATGCACCGGCTGTAAGGTCTGCGTCGCCGAGTGCCCCCAGGGTATACTGCGGGTAACGCCGGGGGATAAAAAAACCATCCTGTCCCTCTGTTCCAACCGCAACCCCGTAAGGGCCGCCGTTAGAAAAACCTGCAGGGCGGGCTGTATCAAATGCGGCATCTGCGTAAAGAACTGCCCCGAACAGTGCATCGTTATCGACAACGGCATACCCGTGGTGGATTATGGCAAGTGTACCCTCTGCGGAACCTGCGGGCAAAAGTGCCCCACCAAGGTACTGCGGGCGGTTTGAGCCGTGCATCCTTCTCCGGGGACGTTCGGCTGTTGCCGGGTTTGAACGTGTCCATTACACTGTAAAGTAGCAACGGCTTAGGAGGGTACTATGCTGGCGTTTCAAGGTTATTTTCAGTCGGGGCGTTTTATAAGCGATCCCCCTATTCAAATTCCTGAAAGAAAGAAAACCATCGTTACGGTGTTGGATGAGAGCGTGGACGAAGAGGGGGCACAGAAGGCATATCAAAGCTTATGGGATGAAATAATAGATGAAATAGAAAACTCCGATGAAGTGCTTGAAGGTGAGCCGGAACGTTTACACTTCAGAAGTCCCGAAAAAACAGAAGCCCTGTGATAACCTATGCCCTTGATACGAATATCGTTTCTTATTTTCTCAAAAAGAATGGAAGGATTGTCGCGCGGATGCGGCTGGAAAACAGCAAGAAAAATCAATTTGTCATTCCTCCAACGGTTTATTTTGAAATAAAAATTGGCTTTTGAAAAATAATTCAATAAACAAAATAGCGACCTTTGAAAAAATGTATTTGGCCCAAGGTATTGGTGTTATTGACAAAGTTGTTTTAGACATTGCTTCAACGGTAAAATTAAAAATGCAGCAGCAAGGCAAAGGTATCAGCGATGATGATCTGTTTATTGCGGCCTATTGTTTGAAACATAATTTGCCCCTTGTTACCAATAATACACGGCATTTTCTGGATATAGAGGGCTTAAATATTCTAAACTGGGTTTAAACGCTTCGGGCGGTCAAGCGCCGGGAGCCTTTAGCTTACAAAAAATTTTCGACGACTTACGGCGTTAAAAATAAAAGGGTTAAATGGCTAAAGGGCTAAAAAGCCCGGACGGCCCGAACCGAGTCCGTATACGTCTTATTGAGGCCGCTCTGGGGGCCATCGCTGAACCTCTGATCCCACGCGCTACCACTACTGTACTCCGACGAGGACCAGTAATCATCTGAGCTGAAATTTCCAAGCCCTTTTTTAGCCAGGTTTTTGTACATCAGGTCCAGTTCATCCTTGCCGGGTAAAAACCAGTCGCTGAATCCGTCGGAAACCAGGCTGCCGCAGAGCTGGGCGGCCCTTCCGCTTTCTCCCCATTCATTGAGTTTATCAACAATAATCCGGGTATTCCGCTTTCCCGATCCTACATTCGCCTGGGTGCCGTCTATTGTTTTGCCAGAGGCTCCCCACTGGGCTCTAAACTCGGTCTCCACCGGGGCGGCTTCCAGGTAGCGCCAGCCGTCGGAAAAAACCCCCTTGTCATAAAAGATAAGGCCCCCGGCGGGGCCGAAGTCTCCCACTTTATACTCCCCCCGGCCTCCCCCGCCGAGCTGTTGGGCTGCCCGTTCCCCGCCGGCGGACAGCCCGGCGATAAAGCTCCGTACCAGGGCGGTAACGCCGTTAAGCAAATCCCGGGAACCGCCCCCCATGAGGGCGTAGTCACTGTGATAAAACCGCCCGGCAGCCACATCCGGAATACGCAGGGTTACCACATAGTCGCTCCCGTTGGCGTCCACCGATCCGGTTACCAGATAACTGATATTCTGTAACCTGAGTTTCCGCAGGTTTTCAAGGGAAGCGATGGAACTCAACTGGATACTCTGCTCCCGCAGAAGTTTGTCGATTTCTTCCCTGGTTATCATCCGGTACTTTCCGGTGTTTATCATATTGGATTCCACCAGATTCCGCACGGTTACCGCGTCGCCGGCCAGTTTTTGATTCCGAAGGTCGTTGATACTGAACTCCGCCACCGCCAGCCGGGGCAGCCCCTGGGCCGCGGCCTGAAAAACGGCGGCAAA
>JAISRD010000045.1 GCA_031273835.1 Treponema sp.
CCAGACTGTTTTTTACGGAAACCTTTTTAGTTATCGCAGGAATTTGAGCGCTTATCAGGGAAAGGCGTGAATTTACCGCTGAATTGCGGAACCGCGCCGTAAAAAGAGGTCTTTTTGCCTTAAGTACGCTACCGGTAGTGTTATATACCGGTAAACCTGCAAAACCTACCCTACATGGGGGGGGGGGGGGGGGGTAGAAAGGACTTTTTCAGCCGCTAAATCAAGGGTAAGGAAAGTACTGATTGCAAGCGAATTAAGCACCATAGACTAAAAATATACCATGACCTGAAAAAATACGCAAGAAATTTTTTACCACAAAAGCGGCATCCATGCCGATCCAAAATGCGCAGCATTTTGGTGAATTTCTCCGGGACGGCGCCCCTGCCGTCCCCTCCCTATGCCGGACAATGTCTCGGGCAGCAGGCCCGTCATCTCCAGACGCCAGGGCCGACGGCAAATTCTTAAGGCGTTTTTTAGAGGAGGGGATAGCGAGTACGGGAGGGAGGGACCTCAAACTATAGCTATAACCGGTTTTTTCCTCTATACTAGGCTCATAATGCTGGAATATGGCAGGCGGACGGATGAATTCGGGGGATTTTAACGGGCCCCTCATTGTACAGAGCGATAAAACCCTCCTCCTTGACGTACACGCCCCCGGGGCGGAAGACGCCCGGGCCGCGATACTGCCCTTTGCGGAACTGGAAAAATCCCCCGAACATATACACACCTACCGTATTACGCCCCTCTCCCTCTGGAACGCCGCCAGCGCGGGCTTTACCCCCCGGGATGTAACGGCCGCCCTTGCCGCCTACAGCCGTTACGAAGTGCCTGAGGGTATTGCAGGCGGCTTTGCCGATACCATGGCCCGTTACGGCAGGATCAAGCTGAAAGCCCCCGGTAACGGGGCGGCCGGCCCAAACCCGGAAAACGGCGATGATACCGGAGAGCTGCTCCTCGTCCCCGGTGATGAAACGGTGGAAAAGGAAATCGCCGCCGCCAGGGTCCTCTCGGATTACCTTCAAAAAACCGAAGGGGGGTTCCTCCTTAAACTGGTACACCGCGGTACGGTAAAGCGGGAACTTATCAAGCTGGGCTGGCCGGTGGAAGATGAAGCGCCCCTGCGGGAGGGGGAAAAACTTGAGCTGGCCCTGCGGGAAACCGCCGTTTCGGGGAAACCCTTTGTTTTGCGGGACTACCAGAGCGAGGCGGCCCGTTCCGTACTGGGCCGGGGCGGCCGCGGTACGGGTTTCGGCGTGGTGGTGCTTCCCTGCGGTTCCGGTAAAACCATGGTGGGCATGGCGGTGATGAGCCTGCTCAAGACCAATACCCTGATCCTCTCGGCCAATGTGGCGGCGGTCCACCAGTGGATCGACGAACTGCTCGACAAGACCACCCTGGAACGGGACAAAATAGCCGAATATTCGGGGGATTCAAAATCGACGGCCCCGGTTACCATCGCCACCTATCAGATCCTTACCTGGCGGCCCGCCAGGGACGGGGATTTTCCCCACTTCGCCCTTTTTCGCCGCCACCCCTGGGGGCTTATCATCTATGACGAAGTACATCTGCTCCCGGCGCCGGTCTTTAGGGTTACGGCGGAACTTCAGGCGGTCAGGCGGCTCGGACTTACCGCCACCCTGGTACGGGAAGACGGCGCGGAAGACGCGGTGTTCTCCCTGGTGGGGCCCAAGCGCTACGACGTTCCCTGGAAGGACCTGGAACAAAAGGGATGGATCGCCGAGGCCCTGTGCATTGAGGTAAGGCTCGACCTTCCCGAAAAATTAAAGATACCCTACGCGGTGGCGGGAAAGCGGGAAAAGTACCGTATAGCCGCGGAAAATCCCCTTAAAGAAGAAGCGGCCCTGGAGCTTATCGCCAACCACCGGGATGATCTGATCCTGGTGATAGGCCAGTACATCTCCCAGCTGGAATCCATCGCCGTAAGGCTCAAGGCGCCGCTGGTAACGGGGAAGACCCCCAACGCCGAGCGGGAAAGGATCTACGGCGCTTTCAAGAGGGGGGAGCTCCGGGTGATTGTGGTTTCCAAGGTGGCGAATTTTGCCCTGGATCTTCCCGACGCTTCCATGGCGGTACAGATTTCGGGTTCCTTCGGATCCCGGCAGGAAGAAGCCCAGCGCCTGGGCCGCATACTCCGTCCCAAGGAACACAGGAATTCTTTTTTTTATACGATAGTTTCCCGTTCCACGGTGGAAGAGGATTTTGCGGCAAACCGTCAGAAATTCCTGGCCGAACAGGGCTACCGCTATACCATTCAGCATTGGACGGAAAGCCCCACGGGGGAAATCCCCCGATGAAGCGGCCCCTGTTCCGCCCCGTGTCGTTCTGGCAGTCCGCCCTTATGACCCTGCCCGATCCGGCTTTTTTTGAACTTATACGGAGCGTCCTGGGGGTGGTCAAAACGCCCTTCAATAAGCAGCGGCTGCTGGAGGATCTGTCCGCCTTTATTTCCCGGCCCGATATACTAAAAACCATGGCCGATCTTATCAATGACGAGGACCGCAGGATCATCGCCGCCATTGCCCTTATGGGGGAACCGGCGCCGGGAGAAATGGAAAGTTTTTTCACCGGCGAGTATTCCTACGCGGAACTTCAGGGTTTGCTGCTTAACCTGGAGGAGCGGCTCGTTATCTATCGTTTCCGCGAAGAGGGGGTGTCCCGCATCGCCCTGAACCCTAAACTCGAGGGCATACTCGCTTCGATCGCAAAAAACAGGGATCTGCTCTTCTCCTCCCCGGAGGGGGATTCCGGGGATTATGCGGAACCTCCCCCCGCCCCGCCCATGGACTCAAGGCTCCTGGCGGCTCTTTTTGCGTTTTTCCTTAAGGGAGAGGCCCTCTTAAAAATTGAGGGGGGCGGAGAAGATGAAATTTCGCTTAAGGCGGCCCTCAAAAAGAAAGCCCTGGACGAGGGAAACCGTATTTTCCCCGGTCTTGCCCAGCTTCAGGGCTTTGACGTCAAGGACGAAGCCGGAGAAACCCGGCGGCGCAGGGAAGTTCCTGTCTTAGAAACCCTGGCGGGGGGCCTTTTGGTTTTGGGGCTGCTTATCCGCCGGGGGGAATTGTTCGGCGCCGGCGAAGGGCGCCTGGGGGCCTTTAAGGAACTGGACGACCGGGGCAGATTTGAATACCTCGCCGCGGGGTCCGCCTTTTACCTGTATATGCAGCGCCTGCCCGAAGGTTTTTATATGGGCAGAAGCCTGGTAAAGAATTTAGCGGGCCTTATCCACGGGCTCATCGATTCGCTTGAAACGGCGGCGGCCGTACCGGAAGCGGCCCTGTTCAAGCTGATTGAGATACTGCGCCGGGAAGAGAGGAGAAGCTGGGGCTTTGCCGGTGAACTGCCCCCGTCGCCGATGATAATCGACGGACTGCTGCTCTCGGGGCTCCTCTTAAGGGCGGGAAAGCGCTACTTCATATCCGCCGGAATGAAACCGGCCCGCGAAGGGCGGCCGGCGGATAAAGATCCAGGCAAACCCCCGGGGGACCGGCCCTTTATCGCCATGGATTCACCCTCTTCCTGCATACTCTACGACAATCTGTCCTTTGCCGACGCCCTGGACCTTGCGGCCTTTTCCGGCGTTGAGGAAACCGGGGCGACGGTACGTTTCAGCTTCTCCAGGGAATCGGCGGTCCGGGGCTTTGACCGGGGATTACAGGCGGAATTTATGTGGAAGCTTCTGGATCGGCTTTCCATGGGGAGGGCCGGAGCTTCCCTAAAGTGGAATCTGGAAGACTGGGAAAAGCGTTACCGCGAGACCGCCCTTTACCAAGGCCTTGTACTCAGCCTCGGCGGAGAACGGGCCTTCCTTGCGGAGACCGAGGCTCTTTCGTCAATAATAGACCGTACCCTGGCGCCGGGGATCTACCTCCTTTCCGCCGACAGGGAGGAGGCCGCCGCGGTCCTCCGCGCCGCCGGGGTGGATATAGTCGCACAGCCCGGAAACCGGGCCGGCGGGAATACCGGTGGAAACGCCTTTTCCTTTACCCCCCCGGCGCAGCTCAGCCCCCTCAAGGCCGGCCCGGAACCGGAATTTCCACGGGCAATTCCGGCGGGGGTCCCGGCGGGACTTCCTGCGGAGGAAATTAAGCGGAAATTCCGGGACGCCCTGGAAAGAATGAAGATAGGCAGGGAGGAACGGGAAGAACTCCGGGCCCGCATAGAGCGGCGCATGATAGTAAGCGAATCCCAGTTAAGCGGCGCCGCCCTGCGCTATGAAAAACTCGAGGCCCGTTCCCTTGACTATGTAGGAAAGACCCAGGTGGTCAAGCAGGCTATTGCGGCCGGTTCCGTTTTGGAAGTACAGTGGTCAAAACCTTCAGGACAGGAAAAAATCCTGGGAAAGCCCGAAGCCCTGGAAAAACGGGGGGAAGAGATGATACTGATCCTCAGGCAGCGAAACGGGGACGAACTTTTACGCATCCCCCTGGGAAAGATCAGCTTGTTAAAGCGGATCAAACAATCTATTTTTGGAGAATAAACTATGCCCCTATTGCCATTTTCAAGCCAGGAGTCGGAGACAAGCCAGGATAAACTGGCGGTTCTTATCGACGCCGACAATACCCAAGCGGTGATCATCGAGGGCCTCCTTGCCGAGGTAGCCAAATACGGCGTGGCCAGCGTAAAACGTATCTACGGTGACTGGACCAGTACCAACCTCCGCTCGTGGAAAGACAAGCTCTTGAAGTACGCCATTCAGCCGATTCAGCAGTTTTCGTATACCGCGGGAAAAAACGCCACCGATTCGGCGATGATCATCGACGCCATGGATCTGCTCTACAGCGAAAAACTTGACGGTTTCTGCATCGTTTCAAGTGATTCCGATTTTACCCGCCTTGCCTCCCGCATACGGGAAAGCGGCCTTAAGGTTTACGGCTTCGGCGAGGAAAAGACCCCCAGGGCCTTTGTCTCGGTCTGCGATAAATTTATCTATACCGAGATACTCAAGGACGAGCAGGATGATGAGGACGGCGTAAAGCCCGCCGCGAAAACAAGAAAGGACCTTAAGGGCGACAGGAAACTGATAAAACTGCTTCAGGATACGGTGGATGATCTTGCCGATGATTCCGGCTGGGCCTACCTGGGCGGGGTGGGACAGAAAATAAGCCTCCGGTCCAGCGAATTTGATCCCCGGAACTACGGTTTTAAAAAACTCGCCGACCTTTTCAGGTCCGTGCCCCAGTTTGAGACCGAAGAAAGGCCCCAGGCAAACGGGACGGGACGCCAGGTCTATATACGGTGGAAGCGGCGCCCCCGCTGAGCATCTATGCGCAAGCGTGATCCTGGCCGCGGCGCAAGCGTTATGACCCGCTCTTTTCCGGCACGGGGATCTTTATCCGCTCGATAGAAAGGGCCCGGCCCTCCCGGTCGGTTTCGATGAACACTCCCTGTAATTCACATTTTTCCCAGGCTTCCACGGTCCATTCAGGAATACCGGTACGGTATTCCTGAATGCGTTTCTCTATATCCGCGCCCCCCACCGATTCGGCGCTGCCGGTCCTGCCGGCGTCGCAGATTACCGCGGTGCCCCGGAGTATTTCTTCGTCGGCGGTCTGTACCCGGCCATGGGAACCTATGACCGCCGTACAGCTCCCCGCTGCGGCGGCCATCAGGGTACGCTTTTCGCCGCTGGCGGAGGCGTGGAAATCAATCAGAATAAAGGGGGTTTCCTTCCTGAACTTTTCCACCAGGGCGGGGAGGGCCGTAAGGGGATTGGATCCATGGATGCGGCTGAATCCGCTCTGCCCCAGGAATACCGCCACGGCAAGCGGCGGGCCGCCGTTTTTATCCCCCAGTACCCTGCAGCCTATACCGGGAGACCCGGAACCGAGGTTTAAGGGACGCAGTACATAGGGAATTTTTTCTATATTCTCCACCAGATCTTTTTTGTAAAAACAACAGTCCCCGGTGGTGATAAGGTCCGCGCCGAGTTTACGTATATAGGCGGCATGGTTCCGGCCCAGGCCGCTGCCGCCGGTGGCTCCGTCCGCGCAGACTATGACAAAATCGGCCTTTTTTTGTTCCTTAAGCGGGGACAGCGCTGTTTTGAGGGCGTAGATACCGGCTTTTCCGACAAGCTCGGCTATGTAGAGTATCTTCACCGGGTCCGGTACTGGATGCGGGCGGAACCAAGCCCCGACAGGGTCCGCTCAAATTCGGCGGCGGCCCGGTAATCTTCAAGTTCCCTGCAGGCGTCCCGCAGATTAAAAAGGGCGTCCTCGTACAGGGGCGCCAGGGCCACGGCCTCTTCAAAACAGTGGCGGGCCTCTTCATAGCCCCCTTCCGCAAAGTACAATACCCCCAGGTTGTTCCAGGTCCGGGGGGAACAGTCATTCCTGGCCAGGGCGGAATGGTAACAATCCTCGGCCAGCTCAAACTGCTCAAGTTCAAAGTAGATAAGCCCCATGGAAAACCAGGCTTCATCAAGATCATCATCAATAAAAAGGGAATGCTGGAAACTATTCAGGGCCTCGTCATAATCCCCCGTATGCTGCTGGGCTATACCGAGGTTAAGCCAGAGAAGGGGGTTTTCCGGTTCCATAACCAGGGCCTTCCTGAAAAAGGAAATCGCCTCGTTGGGCCGGTTTGCTTCCGTCAGGGCAATGCCGGAATTGTTTAAGGACGCCGCTGTTTCCATCACGCTCTCTTAGAACTAATATACAATATTCCCGGCCGCTTAACTAGCCCTAAAGGGGGATTTTTCGGCCCCTTAGCCGCCGGGACCGGCGGTTAAATTTCCGCTTGCTAACGGCAGTTTTTTAGGGTAACTATCGACAAATTTTCCGTAACTACTACAATAGTTCCA
>JAISRD010000159.1 GCA_031273835.1 Treponema sp.
TTTTTCGAGGGGCCCTTCCTGGATTATCTAAAAGATTTCCGCTTTACCGGGGACCTCTGGGCCGCCGATGAGGGAACCCTTATTTTCCCCCAGGAACCGGTGGTCCGGGTCCAATCGACCCTTATTGAATGCCAGATCATAGAGGCCCTGATCCTCAACATCATCAACTTCCAAAGCCTTATTGCCACAAAAACCGCCCGGGTCCGTCTTGCCTCCGGCATGGGCTCGATCATGGAATTCGGCCTGCGCCGCGCCCAGGGGGCCGACGGGGCCCTGACCGCTTCCAGGGCGGCCTATATAGGCGGCGCGGCGGGAACCAGCAACGTCCGGGCCGGTAAGGAATACGGCATCCCCGTGATGGGAACCATGGCCCACGCGTGGGTGATGAGCTTTCCCGGCGAGGAAGATGCCTTCAGGGCCTACGCCGCTTTGTACCCGGATAGGACGGTCTTCCTCATCGACACCTACGACACCCTGAAAAGCGGGGCGCCCAACGCGGTAAAAATAGGGGGGGAGCTTGCCGCAAAGGGGAAAAATTTCGGGGTGCGGCTTGATTCGGGGGACATGCACTACCTTTCCGTGGAGGTACGGAAGATCCTCGACACCGCCGGTTTCCCCAGGGCCACGATAACGGTCTCCAACGATCTGGATGAATTCATCATCGAAACCCTTACCAGGGCGGGGGCCCCCATCGACAACTGGGGGGTGGGAACCCAGATGGTAACCGGCGGCGGCGATTCGGCCTTTACCGGGGTTTACAAGATCGCCGCCAAGGAAGAGAACGGCAGCTTCGTTCCCACGATTAAATTTTCCGACAACCCCGAAAAAACCACCAATCCGGGGATCAAACAGGTATGGAGAATCAGGAACGGCGACGGGTCCCTCGCGGCGGACGTCCTCGCCCTGGAGGACCCCGTTCAGCCCGACATATTAGAACAGGGAAAGCGCTATGCCTTTTGGCATCCCCGGGGGGACTACCGTCATTTTTACCACACCATAGAGGGAAGCGCCGAGGCGCTGCTTAAACCTCAGATACGGGGGGGCCTCCCCGTGGGGGAGGCGCCTCCCCTCCCCGCCCTGCGGGAACGGGTAAGACAGGGGCTTGAAACCCTGGATCAGAGCTACAAGCGCCTGCTCAACCCCCATATTTACAAGGTGTCGATCACCGAACGGCTGCGTACCCTCAAGCTGGAACTGATAAAGAACCGCCTCGGAGAACTATGAAGAAAAATTCAGATCTGTACCTCCTTGTGGAAAAATTTCCCAGGAACGATCCGGCCTGGAACCTCCTGGACGCCTTTGACGCGGTAACCAACGGCATGGAAAACCCCGAGGCCCTGCGGAAGGCAGCGCTCCTTGAGAACAGGGAACTGGAACCCTGGAAGGCCCTGGTGGAGGCGATCTCCCGCCTCTACGCGGGGGATACCGGGGGGTGCAGGAAAGCGGCGGAGCGGATCAGGGAAGGTTCCCCCCCGGCCTCGCTGCGGCCCCTCTTTAATGCCTGGGCAAAGGACCGGGAACTCAGGGAACAGGGAAACGCCGGGAACCTTGAGAAGGCCCTCCGGGGAGAACTTTCCCGCTGCGGCCCCGCGGCGCAGGATCTCCTGAAACGTCTTGTCATCAAACCCCACCCCCTTTCGCTGATCGCCGAACAGGCCGAGGAAGCCCTCAGGCAGGGCCTGGAAGAACAGTTCGCCCTGTTTGCCTCCAGGGTACTCTGCTCCCTCCGGGAACAGCGGGGCGGCGGCTTCCTCGCCCTGCGCTACGGGGCTTACTGCTTTTCCCTGCTGAACGAAGCGGGCGGCGGGGGGGAGGATTTTCTTTCCGCCGCCGTTAAAATCCTCGGCAAGGCCGACGGCCTCTGCGCCTTCGGCCTTGCCCTTGTCAGCCGGGATAAACGGGGGGCCCTTTCGGCCCTTAAAGAGGCCCTCAAGGAAGGCGGGGCCCCCGGAAAAACCGGCGGGGAAAGAACGGAAGGCCCCGGAAAGGCGGCGGGGGGGAACTTCCTTACCGGGGAAAGCGCGGGAACCCTGCGGGAAATCATCAGCCTCCTCCAGTCGGAGACCAGAAAGGGGGCCGGAGGCCCGAAAAGCGCCGGCCCCCTCATTCAGAGGGAACTCTTCACCGAAAACAAGCTCCCCATTGAACAGGTCCTGCGCATACCCGCCTCTTTTGAGGAGCTGGAAAGGGAACTCCCCCCGGCGTTGCGCTATCTGGGGCCGGGAATGTGGATAAAGGCCATTAAAGAATCATAAAGAAATATAAGGAAAAAACATGAACGTATCCAACACCATCGAAGTACGCTTCGCCAAGACAGGAAGGGGAGGCGTGGGGGAAGACAAAACCGTTACCTGCCCCTTCGGCGTACCGGTAGATACCTTCCTTGAAAGTTTCGGGGAAATCGAGGGGGGCGTCGCCGCGGTCCGGGTAAACAACGAGATACTCCCCCTGCAGGCGAAGCTTGAAATCAACTGCACCCTTGAACCGGTCCCCCTGGCCGGTCCCGACGGGGCGATGATCTACCGCCGTTCCCTGGCCTTCCTCCTGGCCGTGGCCGCCCGGGAACTCTTTCCCAGCCGGAGCCTTCTTGTGGGCCATTCCCTGGGGCACAGCTATTACTATACCTTCGCCGACGGGAAAAAACCCGCCGTGGGGGAAACGGCGGCCCTGGAAAGGGAAATGCGCGCCGTCGTTAAGGAGGACCGCCCCATCAGTTCGGGGTACCTCTCCTATACGGAGGCCCTTTCTCTCTTTGAAAAGAACCGTCAGGCCGACACCCTGCTGCTCTTTGAACAGCGCAGCGAATCCAAGATACGGGTAAACCAGTGCAAGGGCTTTACCGATCTCTACGTGGAACCCCTGGTCCGGAAAACGGGGCTCCTGGACTGCTTCAGCCTCATGGAATACCAGGACGGCTTTCTCCTCCGTTACCCCGGAGTCGGGCAAAAGACCATCGCCCCCTTCGAGGACAGCCCCAGCATCTTTTCCGTCTACCGTGAATACAAGAAGTGGGGCCGCATCGTGGGGGTCCACGCCGTGGGCCGCCTTAACAGCCTGGTAAACACCCGGAGGATACGGGATTACATACGCATAGCCGAGGCCTTCCAGGCGAAAAAACTCTCCGAGATAGCCGGGAGGATCTACGAAAAAAGGGAAACGGTCAGGGTGATACTCATAGCCGGCCCCTCCAGTTCGGGGAAAACCACCACCGCCAAACGCCTGTCCATTGAACTGCAGGTTCTGGGCCTCTCCCCGATTCTGGTAAGCCTCGACGATTACTACCGGCATCCCGACCAGGCCCCCAGGGACAAAAACGGCCGCCCGGACCTTGAATGCCTTGAGGCCCTGGACATAGCGTACCTTAACAAACAGCTTGTGGAACTCCTCGAGGGCAAAGAGGTGGACATCCCCCTGTTTGACTTCAAGACCGGGCTGCGGAAAGAACGGGGCAGGCCCGTCAGGCTGGACGAACAGTCCATACTCGTCATGGAGGGCATCCACGCCCTTAACGACGCGTGCACCCCCCAGGTAGGCCGGGAGCGGAAATTCAAACTCTACGTTTCGGCCCTTACCCAGTTGAACCTGGACGATCACAACCGCATACCCACCAGCGACAACCGGCTCCTGCGGCGCATGGTCAGGGACAACCAGTTCCGGGGAACCGGGGCCGCCAAAACCATACAGGTATGGCCCAGCGTCCAGGCGGGAGAACGGAAGCATATCTTCCCCTACCAGGACGGCGCCGGCGCCGCCTTCAATTCCGCCCTGGACTACGAGCTGGCGGTGCTCAAATTCTACGCCGAACCGCTGCTCCGCTCGGTAAAGCCCAACATGGCGGAATACGCCGAGGCCCGGCGGCTCCTTTCCTTTCTCGAAAACTTCGCCCCCATACCGCCGCAGTACGTTCCGGGAACCAGCATACTGCGGGAATTCATCGGGGAAAGCGAGTTCAAGTATTAGGGATCGGATTATCCCATAGGAACCACGGGCATCCCCGGGCGCTTGTTCCACGGGGGTTTTTGGGGGTATCATCGGGGTATGTTTCCGCTTATCAGGGAGATCCTTGCCATGGCGCCCCGTTCGCAGGAGCTCACCGTCCGGGGCTGGATCAGGACCAAACGGGAAATGAAGAACCTTGTTTTCCTGGAGGTGAACGACGGTTCCTGCCTTGCCTCCATCCAGTGCACCCTGGACCCCGCCGCCGGGGGGCTTTCCCCGGCGAAACTCGGCACCGGCGCTTCGGTTGAAATCACCGGAAAACTCCTCCCCTCCCCCGCCCGGGGGCAGGAAGCGGAGCTGGCCGTCTCGGCCCTTACCGTCCTGGGGGAAGCCCCCGGGGAGGACCGGGAAACGGCGGAGGGTACGATCAGGGCCTATCCGCTGCAAAAGAAACGGCATTCCCTGGAATTCCTCCGGGAGACGCCCCAGCTCCGGGGGAGGACCAACACCCTGGGGGCGGTCATGCGGGTACGGAGCCGCCTGGCCTTCGCGGTGCACCGGTTCTTTCAGGAACGGGGCTACCAGTACCTCCATACCCCGATCATCACGGGGAACGACGCCGAGGGGGCCGGGGCCCTGTTCCGGGTTACTTCTCAGGGGGGGGAAGGGGAGTTCTTCGGCAGGAAGAGTTTCCTGACCGTTTCGGGCCAGCTTGAGGCGGAGGCCTACGCCGCCGCCCTGTCGCGGGTGTATACCTTCGGCCCCACCTTCAGGGCGGAACATTCCAATACCGCCCGGCACCTGGCGGAGTTCTGGATGATAGAGCCCGAGACGGCCTTCGCGGGGCTTAACGAAAACATGGACCTGGCCGAGGACTTTCTTAAGCACTGTATCAACACGGTCCTGGAGGACTGCGCCGCCGACCTGGCCTTCTTTGACGAAAGGATACAACCGGGGCTCAGCGGCAGCCTCCGTTCCGCTGCGGAATCGCCCTTTACCCGCATGACCTATACCGAGGCCGTCGGGGAACTGCGAAAGCCCGGCGCGGGGCCCTTTGAATTCGAGCCCCGCTGGGGGGCGGACCTTCAGAGCGAGCATGAAAAATTCCTCACCGAAAAATGCGCCGCCGGACCGGTGATACTTACCGCTTATCCCAGGGAAATAAAGGCCTTCTATATGAAGCTCAACCCCGACGGGAAAACCGTGAGGGCCATGGACGTGCTGGTCCCCCGGCTCGGCGAAATCATAGGGGGCTCGGAGCGGGAAGAAAAGCTCGGCGCCCTCTGTTCCCGCATGAAGGAGCTGGGCATCGATACCGAAGGGTACGGTCAGTACCTGGACCTGCGCCGCTACGGGACGGTTCCCCATGCGGGTTTCGGCCTGGGCTTTGAGCGGCTCATCCAGTATCTTACCGGCATGACCAACATCAGGGACGTGATTCCCTATCCCCGCTCGGCGGGGCAGCTCTTTTAAGACAATACGGAGACCCCCGTGCTTTCAAAACCCAGGGTCCTGGCCCTCCTCTTTGTTTGTTCCGCCCTTTCCGTCTTTGCCGCCCCCGGCAGCCCCCTTTCCCCGGCGGAGGACCCGCCGGACATAAGTTCCCGCGCCGGGGTACTGATCGACGGAACCACGGGGACCCTGCTTTTCTCCCTTGAGGGGAACAGGACCCTCCCCCCAGCGTCCCTTACCAAGCTGATGACCATACACCTGGCCCTGAAGGAGATAAAGGCCGGAAGGGCCCGGGCGGACGACATCGTGGAGCTGCCCCCGGAAACCTGGGCGGTGAATCAAAGCCCCCGCTCAAGCCTGATGTTCCTCGCGGAGGGCCAGCGGGTTACCCTGGGGGAACTCCTCCTGGGCCTGGCGGTCTCTTCGGGGAACGACGCCGCCGCGGCGGTCGCCCTCCACCTGGCCCCCAGTACGGCGGCTTTTGTCCGTAGTATGAACGCCGAGGCGGAACGGCTCTCCCTCTCTTCCACCCGTTTTACCGAACCGGCGGGGATCTCCCCGGAAAACCGTACCACCGCCCTGGACTTCGTCCGGTTCTGCCGGGCCTATCTCGAGGCCCACCCCGAAGCGCCGGCCCTGCTCCATTCGGCGCCGTCCTTCGCCTATCCCACGGCGGCGAATGTCCCCGGCGGGAAGCCCGCCGTGATCGTGCAGTACAACCACAACACCCTGCTGGGCCTTGAGGGGGTAAAGGGCCTTAAAACGGGCTATATAGACGAATCGGGCTACAATATCGCCCTCTACGCGGAGCGGCGGGGCGTATCCCTTATCGCAGTACTCCTGGGGGCCGAATCGGAGGAACTCCGCAACGCCGACGGAAGGGCCCTGCTTGAATGGGGCTTTGCCGCCTATAAGACCCTGCGCCCTGGAGAGTTCTTCATACCCCCGGTTTTTATCTGGAAGGGAAAGGAACGTTACGCCGAATTAACCCCGGGGGAAAAACTTGAAACCACCGTCTCAAGCCGCCGGGGGCGGGTGCTCTCCATTGAGGTGGAGTTACGGGATGATCTGGAAGCCCCCCTTCCGGCGGGCCATGAGGGGGGCCTTCTTATTTTAAGCGACGAGGAAGGGGAACTGCGCCGTATACCATTGATCCTCAAAAACGGCGCGGAACGGGGCGGTTTTTTAAGGCGGCTCCTTGACGGTATCCGGCTCTTTTTCAGGGGGCTCTTCCGCCGCCGGTCCGCGGCGGACTCCCCTTCCCGCCTCACGCAGGGTTTTACTGCCGATTAACGGAAGGGCCAGCAGCGTTACCGCCGCGCCGGTTCCGATAAGCAGAAGGTTTATTGAAAGGGTATCCGCAAGGGGTCCGAAAACAAGCATCCCCAGGGGCATCATGGTACTGGAGACCATGCCAAACACCGAAAGGACCCTTCCCATAAACGCCGTTTCCACGGCGGTTTGCAGTAAAACCATAAAGGGCGCGTTCCAAAGGGGGAAGGACAGGCCCATGGCCCCCATAACGGCAAGGTACAGCCAAAAACGGGGCGCGGCACCCAAGCCTATGGCCAGTACGCCGCAGAGGGCGCAGGCGAGGGCCATGGTATGTATGCGGTTTTTGAAACCGCCCCAGATTCCTATGAGAATACCGCCTAAGATCATCCCGGCGGAAAAGGTAATTTCTATGGCGGAAAGACGCCAAACATCATTGCCGAAATTTCTTGTTACCTGCAGGGGCGTCAAAAGCGCCGCGGGGGCGAAAAAAAAGAGAAATACCGCCGTAAGAACTATCATCCGCAAAACATACCCGTGCCGCTTTATATAAGCTATTCCTTCGCGGAGCTCCTTCAGATAGGCTATGCCCTTTTGTTCCCCGGTTTCCAAAACCGGTTTTTCCGCCGGCGGCGCTTTGACAAAAAACACGACAATGCCTATGCCGATGGCGGCGCTAACAACATCGAGGAAGAATAATATTTCCAGGGGAGCGAAGGACATTAACGCGCCGCTTATCATGGGTGCCGTCAGGGTGATAAACGACTGAATGCTGCCCTGTATACCGTTTACTCCGGTTAAACCCTCCCGCGGAACAATCTGCGGGATAAAAGCGCCGACCGCCGGGGTCTGCACTCCCTGTCCGAAGGAACGGATAAGCGCGCAGGCCAGAAGAATTCCCGGGTGGTCAATTCCCGACATAATCAAAAGCGCCGCGATGAGACTGACAAGCGCTATTGATCCGTCGGCTATGTTGATAATATATTTCCGGTTAAACTTATCCGCCCAAACCCCGCCAAAGGGTGAAATAAAAAACATGGGAAGAAATCCCGCGGCCGTGAAAAGGGTCATCATTGTTCCCGATTGGGTTTTAAGAATGATATGCCACATGATAGCATACTGCACTACCATGGT
>JAISRD010000160.1 GCA_031273835.1 Treponema sp.
TGGGGTCAAAGTACAGGGCCGCGTGGCCCGCCGTTTCAGGCAGGGAAGCCGCCCGGGCGCAGGCCACCGGGACCCCCGAGGCCATGGCCTCCAAAACCCCAAGGCCGAAACCTTCGTACATGGAGGGGAAAACCACAAAATCAGCGCCGGCGTAGAGTTCCGGCAGGCTTGTAAAAGGAAAATGGCCGGTAAAAAAGATGTCGTTCCGGTACTTCGAGGCCGCCGCGGCGTCCTTGACCGTTTCCGCCTGATGGCTGTCCCCGCCGGCCAGTACCAGCCTGTGGGGATGACGGGTCCTTTCCTTAAAAATACGGAAGGCCTCAATGAGGGTGATATGGTTTTTTACCGGATGATCTATGCGGGAAGCGTAGAGTATGTAGGGGCGGCGGAAACTAAAGGGCTGTATCAGCACCACCCTTTCATCGCTCCTTGTACGGGGATAGAAAAGCGACAGATCCACCCCGTTGGGGATCACCTCGATCCTCGACTCCCTGACATTTATCAGAGCCATCAACTCCTGCTTGACAAATTCACTGACGGCGATAACCCGGTCAAGGTTGCGCAGGGCGTTGGGAAGTATCATACGTATGACCCCCAGGGATTCCCTGGTCTTCCGGGTCCCCCAATAGGCGGCCAGGTCGTGTACCGTACCGACGGAAGGACAGGGCGATTTATAGGGAATACGACGGTGGGCCGCCGGAAAGAAACAGGCGTCGTACAGCCTGGATTCGGCAAAGCGGGGATACCGTAAGAGATGCCAGAGGGTATTGGCGGTACGCCCCAAAAATCGGCAGCGGGGGACAAATTCACAGTTTTCCGCCGCTTCCGTATATACAAAACGGTCAAAATCCCAGCCGAAAAGCTCAAAGCGGTCCCCCGAAGGGGGAATACGCCTGAGCAGTTCCATCAAATAAACACCTATGCCCGAACGCCCCCCGGCGGAGGCAAATGTGTCTATTCCTATTTTCATGGGCTTGAGTGTAGCAGATTTCCCCCCTAAGGGAAAGGCTCAACGGGGGATCGTTGCCGGGATAAATCCCGGCGGTGCCGGGGCCTTTTTTCGCAAAAAACCCTCCTTAATTTCGGTAAAAACACCGGTATACTACTTGCGACACAACAGATAGTATGGTATAGTTACTTTACTGGCGGAATTCCGCTATATATAAGGCCCCATAGGTCCCGTATTTATACTGTTCGGGAGGGTGTTTTTCAATATTTGTAGTGTGAGGTTGGCGGTGCGTTGCCCCCATTGCGGCAATTATGACGATAAGGTTATCGAATCCCGGACTCTTGCCAACGGCGAGGCTATCAGGCGGCGGCGGGAATGTAACGGCTGCGGCTACCGCTTTACCAGTTACGAGCGGATCGAGGAAAAGCAGTTCATGGTGGTTAAGAGGGACGACAGGAGGGAGCCCTTTGACCGGCTTAAGCTGGAACGGGGGGTCCGGCGGGCCCTGGAAAAACGGCCCGTATCCCAGATGCAGATAGAAAGCCTGGTCAACGACATAGAGGATGAGGCCGAAATGGCCGGCAGGGCCAGCCATGAAATTGTCTCCCGGTCCCTGGGGGATTTGATACTGGAAAAACTCGGCAAACTGGACAAGGTGGCCTATATACGCTTCGCCTCGGTTTACCGGAATTTTGAAAATTTGGACGAATTTATGAAAGAAATAAAAAAAATAGGAACCCCGGACAGGAAGCGCGTAAACGCGGCCACAGGTTCCGTGGAGGAAAAGTGATTCGCAGCGTGGTAAAGCGCTCCGGCCAAATAGAAGACTATGACCGGAATAAGATACGCGACGCCCTTGCCAGGGCCTTTAACGCGGTAAAAGGCAAAGAGGGGGACTGCGGCCGGAGGGTCGAAGAACTAAGCGCCTCCGTGGAAAAGCTTATTATGGCCATGATGGAGGGTCGGCATCCCAATTCTATCCCCGCCATAGAAGAAATACAGGATATGGTCGAAACCGCCCTTATCGAAGCCAGGGAAGCCGCCGTGGCCAAGGCCTATATACTGTACCGGGCCCGCCACGAGGCCATGCGGGACGCCAGGGCCCTCATGCTGGACATAGACTCCACCATGGACGGTTACCTTAAACAATCCGACTGGCGGGTCAACGAAAACGCCAATGTCAATTATTCACTGGGGGGCCTGATCCTCCACAATTCGGGGAGCATCACGGCAAATTACTGGCTTAAGAACATCTATTCCCGGGAAATCGCCGACGCCCACCGCAACGCGGATTTTCACATCCACGATCTCTCGATGTTTTCAGGTTACTGCGCTGGCTGGTCCCTGCGGCAGCTTATCGCCGAAGGCCTAGGCGGGGTGCCGGACAAAATATCCAGCAGGCCCGCAAAGCACCTTTCCACCCTGATGCAGCAATCGGTGAATTTTTTGGGCTGCCTGCAGAACGAATGGGCCGGCGCCCAGGCCTTTTCCTCCTTCGACACCTATACGGCCCCCTTTATCAAGGCCGACAAGCTTTCCGACAGGGAGCTTAAGCAATGCCTGCAGAGCTTTATCTTCGGGGTGAATACCCCCAGCCGCTGGGGCAGCCAGGCGCCCTTTACCAATATCACCCTGGACTGGAGCTGCCCGGAGGACCTCAAAAACAAAAAGGCCGTGGTGGGCGGCGGGGAAGCGGATTTTTGCTACGGCGACTGTAAAGAAGAGATGGACCGTGTCAACAGGGCCTTTATAGAACTTATGCTTGACGGGGATTCCGAGGGCCGGGGCTTCCAGTACCCCATCCCTACCTACAACATCACGGCGGATTTTGACTGGGACAGCCCCAACGCCCAGCTCCTCTTCGAGATGACCAGCCGCTACGGAACCCCCTACTTCCAGAATTTCGTCAACTCCGATTTGGACCCGGCGGACGTGCGGTCCATGTGTTGCCGTCTCCAGCTGGACAAGCGGGAACTGCGGAAACGGGGAGGGGGCCTCTTCGGCTCCGACGAACTGACCGGTTCCATCGGGGTGGTAACGATAAACCTCCCCCGTATCGGCTACCTTGCCAAAAACAGGGATGATTTTTTTCACCGCCTTGCGGCCCTCATGATCCTTGCCAAGGAAAGCCTCCGCATCAAACGGAAAACGGTGAACAAACTCCTGGAAACGGGCCTTTTCCCCTATACCAGGCGTTATCTGCGTACCCTGGACAACCACTTTAACACCATAGGCCTCGTGGGGATGAACGAGTGCATACTCAACTTCCTCGGCAGGGGCATCACCATTGCCGATGAGGAAGGCCGGGACTTCGCGCTCACCACGCTGGACTTTATGCGCCGTAAGCTCGCCGACTTTCAGGAAGAAACGGGGGAACTCTTTAACCTGGAGGCGACCCCGGCGGAATCCACCAGTTACCGCCTGGCCAGGCACGACAAGCAGCGCTACCCCGACATCATCACATCGGGAACCGGGGAACCCTACTATACCAACTCGACCCAGCTTCCGGTGATGTATACCGAGGATATTTTTGAAGCGCTGGACCTCCAGGAAGAGCTGCAAAGCGCCTATACCGGCGGTACGGTGTTTCATACCTTTGTGGGCGAAGCCATTGAGGACTGGCGTACCTGCCGGAACCTGGTTAAAACAATCGCCCACAACTACCGTATCCCCTATTTTACCATTTCCCCCACCTTTTCGGTCTGCCCCGTCCACGGCTACCTTAAGGGTGAACATTTCTTCTGTCCCAAGTGCCGGAAGGAAGAGGAACAGCGGCTGAAAAAACGTATCGCCGCCCTGGAAAAGGAAAAGGAAGAAATTCTTTGCGGACAGGCGGTTTAAGAAAGGCGCGTAGGGGCGCGCAAATCGGCTTTTACTGCGGACTGCGGCGGGAAAAGCGTTAATTTTTGAAACATTAGTTTTGAAGGGAGTTTTAAAAGGAGTATATGAAAAGTCTTGAGGCAATTGAAAACGAACTGGCCGCGGCGGGGGAGGCCCTTTCCCAGGTAAAGGGAACGCCTGCGGAGGTTTATAGCCGTATTGTGGGGTACTACCGCTCGGTACGAAACTGGAACAGGGGGAAGCGGGAAGAATACGGGGAAAGGACGGTCTTTAAGCCCGACGCGGCCCTCCTTACGGCATGCCTGCCCAAAGCGGACCGCCCCGGGCGGGGGGACGCCGCCGCCCTTCCGGGGGAAGAAGGGCCGGCCGGTAAAGCCGCCGGGACGGAGGAAGCCGCCAGGATACTGCTCTTTGTGCGGCCCTCCTGCCCCAGCTGCCCTTCCGCCAAAACCGCGGCGGACAGACTCGGTATTCCGGTGGATCTCTACGACGCCGATACCGACGAGGGCCTTGCCGAGGCGGTAAAGCGCAATGTCCTTTCCACCCCCACGGCGATACTCCTTTCCGGCAGGGGGGAGGAGTTGAACAGGGCCAGGGCTGTGGAAGAGATAGCCGGGCTGGGGGCTTCCCGGCGGCCGGACGCCCTCGAACCCCTGGCGGTCTAAGAGCCCGTGCCGGAGCCCCGGGTCGTATTACGGAAGACCAGTCTTGTGGACTATCCTCCGTTTATAAGCGGGGTTCTCTTTTTTCCCGGCTGTAATCTGCGCTGCCCCTGGTGCCACAACCGGGACCTGGTCCTTCCGGCACCCGGCGGCGGGCCCCCCGGTTCTATCGGCCTCAGCCGGGCCCTGGCCGGACTTGAAAAAAGGCGCGGACTTTTGGGGGGCGTCGTCATAAGCGGCGGGGAACCGACCCTGTATCCGGCCCTGGCGGATCTTATCGCGCGGATCAGGGAACTGGGCCTTAAGGTTAAGCTCGATACCAACGGATTAAGGCCCGGCGTACTGGAAGGGCTCTTTGCCGCTCCCCAAACCAGTCCCGACTATATCGCCCTGGATCTGAAAACCGCCCCCGAACGCTACGTTGAACTGCTGCCTCCGGAACCCGCGGCCTCTCCGGTTCCCGGCGGGGAAAACAGGGGGCGCTTCGCGGGCGGAACCCCCGGAGCGGCCCTGAGGCGCAGCGCCGCCCTGATTCGCGCTTCGGGGGGGGCCCATGAATTCCGGAGCCTGGAACTGCCGGGGGGCTATTTTACCGCCGGCGACCGGGCGGCCCTGGCGGAACTTGCCGGGGACAGCCCCTGGAAAATAAGGCCCTTCATCCCCGGAGGCTGCCTTGACCCGGCGTGGGACAGGATCGCCTAGCGCGGGCCCTTGCGTTCCCCCGGCCTTCCGGGTTTCAATAGTACCGTGACCAAGGAAGAAAAGAGCCTCCTCGCGGCTTTCCTCGACCGCGCGGGGGATTACCTGGGCGCCGGGTACCGGAGCGCCTCAGAAGAATACGCCTTTACCGGCGACACGGCCGGGGAGACCGGAGCCCGGGGGTCCGTCGCGCCGGGGGGCCCGGAGGAAAGCGCGGCCCGGGAGTCCGGGGAAGCCCTTTTCGGGGAGCCCGCCCCCCCGGATTCCCTTGAAGGGATCGCCGCCGATATAGCCCGCTGTACCGCCTGCGGACTCTGCGGCGTCAGGACCAACACGGTCCCCGGCGAAGGTTCCCCCCGTCCCCTGGTACTGGTGGTGGGGGAAGGGCCCGGCGCCGACGAAGACGCCTCGGGCAGACCTTTTGTGGGCAGGGCGGGGCAGCTCCTGGACCGTATCCTGGATTCACAGGGAAAGATAGGCCTTTCCCGGCGGAACAACTGTTTTATCGCCAACGTGGTAAAATGCAGGCCCCCGGGAAACCGCAATCCCCTGCCCGGAGAGATAAGCGCCTGCATCCCCTTTCTAACCAGGCAGATCGCCCTTTTAAGGCCCCTCCTGATACTTGCCGCGGGGAACACAGCCGCCAGGACCCTTCTGGGTACGGACGAGGGGATCACGAAACTCAGGGGCCGCTTCAGCCTCTACAAGGGAGGGGGGACGCCCGCGGAATCGGGGGGAATACCCCTGCTTCCCACCTTTCACCCCAGCGCCCTGCTCAGGGACGAAGGCCTCAAGGTCCCGGTCTGGGAGGATATGAAAACCCTGAGGGCAAAACTCTGCGAACTGGACGGGGACTATGCCGCCCTGATGCAAGAGAGACCGCTGTGAGCGAATACCTGGACATCATCTTTGACCTTCCCTTAAAAACCCGTTACAGCTACCGCAGGGACGAAAAGGGAGAGGCCGCTACGGGGAAACGGGCCATGGTCCCCTTTGGAAGGCGTGAATGTCTCGGCTATATTGTGGGGGAGCGCGGCGAGCCCCCCGCGGTGGAGGCCGGGAAGATCAAGTCCGTCCGGCGGGTGGTGGACAGGGAGCCCCTCTTTGACGGCGCCGACCTGGAACTTGCCGAATGGATGGCGGCCTACTATCTCTGCGGTCCCGGTGAGGCCCTGGCGGCGATGCTGCCCTCGGGAAGACGGGCGGGGTCCTACTCGTCCTTTACCGACGAGGGCCTTGAAACCGAAGGGCTTGACCTTTCCGGGGAACAGCTTGAGGCCCTTGAGGGGATTTTGGGCGGGGAGGGCGGAAACCCGGAAGCCCCCTCAACGGCCTACCTTTACGGCATTACCGGATCGGGAAAGACCGAGGTTTTTCTAAGGAGCGCCGACCACATGCTTAAGGCGGGAAAGTCGGTGATATACCTGGTGCCGGAAATCTCCCTGACCCACCAGACGGCGGAAATAATAGGACGGCGCTTCGGTTCCGCCGCGACGACGATCCATTCGGGCATGACGGGAAGCGGACGCCTTACCGAATGGATGCGTATACGGAGGGGGGAAGTCCGCATTGTGGTGGGCCCCCGCAGCGCGGTCTTCGCGCCGGTGCGGAAACTGGGCCTCATTATCATCGACGAGGAACACGACGGTTCCTACAAATCGGGAAACACCCCCCGCTATCACGCACGGCAGGTTGCCATGCACCGCTGCTCAAGGGAGGGGGCCCTGCTCCTCATGGGTTCCGCCACCCCCTCGGCGGAGGCCTGGAAGCTTATGGAAAGCGGGGTCATCCGGCGTTTTAACCTGACCAGGCGGCTTTCCGGGGGGGCCCTTCCCCGGATCATCCCCGTAAGCCTTGCCCAGACCGAAGGCTGCCTTAGCAGGGAACTCAAGGATGAAATACGCAGGACCGCCCAAATGGGGCGGCAGACCATACTGTTCCTCAACCGCCGGGGTTTTTCCTATTTTTACCACTGCCGTTCCTGCGGCTTTGAATTGACCTGCAAGCGCTGTTCGGTGTCCCTGACCTACCACAAAAGCCGGGGCCGGGCGCTGTGCCATTACTGCGGCTTCGAGACGGCCCCCCCCGGCGCCTGTCCCCGGTGCGGTTCCCTTGAGGCGGGTTTCACCGGATTCGGGACGGAGCTTATCGAAGAGGAGGTACGGAAGACCTTTCCCGATCTCCGGGTAAGGCGGGCCGACGCGGACACCACCACCCGGAAGGGGAGCCTTGCGGAGGTACTCGACGTTTTTAAGGCCGGGGGTATCGACATACTGCTGGGAACCCAGATGGTGGCCAAGGGGTTGAATTTTCCCGGAGTCCGCCTCGTGGGGGTGGTCTTCGCCGACACGGGGCTCCACATGCCCGATTTCCGGGCGGCGGAACGGACCTTTTCCCTGATCGTCCAGGTTTCGGGCCGGGCGGGCCGTTACTTTCCCGACGGTAAGGTGATCGTCCAAACCCTCAGGCCCGGGGACCCGGCGATAAACAGGGCCTGCGCCCTTGACGTGGAGGGTTTTTTCAAGGCCGAACTGGCCCAGCGCGCCGCCCTGGGCTTTCCCCCCTACTCCCGGCTCATACGTTTCACCCTGCGTTCAAAGAGCAGCGAAAAGGCCGATAAAGCGGCGGAACGCCTTGCCGCCCTGGCCCGGCCGCTGATCCCAGCGGACGCGGAAATTTTGGGCCCCGCCGAGTGCCCCATCGGCCTGCAGAACGGAAACTACAGGCGGCAGCTGCTCCTGCGGGGGAAGACCATGGGGACCCTCCACCGGGCCGCCGCCGCCCTGCTTGAGGCCCGCGAAAGGGAGAGGGAGCCCCAGGTCTACCTTGAAACCGATGTGGACCCGGTAAACCTGCTTTAATCGGCGCCGCTTAAAACCTCAAAGCGCCTTGAAAGCCGCCCGCCCCCGCCGTCCACCAGGGTGAGGGTATGGAAGCCCGGGCCGGGCCGGGCTTCCAGGTCGTGAAATACCCTGGTGGCCCCCATGTAATCCCCGTCCAGATGCCAGAAGATCGTTTCCCCCTGATCCCGGTGGGCGGCCTGGAAGACGATACGCCCCTCCCTGCCGTCAAGTTCCCTGGGTATGTAGACCGCCCCGTCCTCCTCAGGGTTAAAGAGGGCCAGCATACTCACCGTTCCGCCCCCCCCCGACAGGGGGGGCAGGGGTTTGTAATCCAGGTTCCACCTGCGGTAGTACCACTCCTCCGCCGGAGGAAGGACAAACCACTTTAGCTCCCGGACCGGCTCGGCCGAACCCGCCCTGACCAGGGCCCGGCTCTCTCCCCCCTCGTTTAACACCACCCTCCGGCAGTAGGGACAGGGACGGACCGAGGGGGCCCCCGCCGGGGCAAGGACATATTTGATCTCCGCGCAGTCCGGCCCGGCGGGAAAACCGGAAGAGCCGCAGGCTTCGATCCGATCAAGGGCCCCCTCGGGCCGGGGAAACCAGTCCCCGTTTTTACCCCCCCGGGGGCCGCCCGTGGAATCCAGGGCGGAAAAGAGTTCAAACAGTACCGGCGCCGAGCTCAGGGAGCTGACCAGTTCCGCCCGGCCCTCCCCCGAGGCGTTTCCTATCCATACCGCCACGGTCCACGCGGGGCTTACCCCCACGGCCCAGGCGTCCCGGTTTCCGAAGCTGGTCCCGGTTTTCCAGGCTATACGGCGGGAACCGGCGTATTCCCGCCACGGGGCCTCCTCGCCGGGGCGTACCGCGGAACTCAGGGCCTCCAGGGTGAGCCAGGCGGCGCCGGGGGAAAGGGGCCCCCCCGTTTCGCCCCCGGCGGTGCGGGCCAGTTCCGCGTATATCCGGGCCGTCTCCCAAAGCTTTACCTCGGCGCCGCCGAGTATCAGCGGGAGGCCGTATTCTTCCGGGTCCCGGAACAGGGTGGTAAACCCGAGGCTTTTAAGCAGCTCCGCGAAGGGTTCAACGCCGTACTGCCGGAGGTTCCGTACCGCGGGAACGTTGAGGGACCGCGCCAGGGCCTCGTCGGCGGGGATCACCCCCAGGTAGGCGCGGCTGTTGTTTTCCGGGCTGTAGCTTCCCACCCTGGTGGGTATGTCGCTCACCAGGGACGAGGGCAGGAGGTAGCCCCCGTCGAGCATGGCGGCGTAGAGGAAGGGCTTAAGCAGACTCCCGGAACTCCGGGGAGCGGCGGCGATGTCCACCGCCGCCGCCTCGCCGTTTACCGTATTCCCCACATAGGCCAGGGTTTCCCCGCTTGGGGTGTCGAGGATGACGCAGGCCCCGTTCATGATGCCCCGCCGGGCAAAGAGAGCGGACCAGCGGTTCAGGATGGTATTGGCCCGCTCCTGTACGGAATAATCCACCGTGGTCCGGCCGTATAAACCGGAAGAAGCCGGAAGGGAACGGCTGTTAAAGGCCCCCGCCCCCCCGGCCTCCAGGACCTTCCGTACCAGGAGATGGGGGGCCCTGTCCGGCAGGGGCAGGGGCTCTCCGGGCAGGCTCTCGGCCTTTGCCAGGGCCAGGGTTTCCCCGTCAAAGAGGCCGCGGGCGCAAAGTTTTTCCAGCAGGGCGTCCCGCTTGCGGCCCAGGGCGTCCCGGTTCCGTCCGGGATGAATCAGAGAGGGCCCGTTGGGAAGCACCGCCAGCAGGGCGGCCTCGCTCCAGGAAAGATCCCCGCTTGCCCTGCCGAACCAGCGCCGGCTCGCCGCCTCAAGGCCCACCACATTCGCCCCGAAGGGGGCGTTGTCCGCGTAGAGGGCAAGGATCTCGTCTTTCGTATAGGAAAGTTCCAGCCGCAGGGCCAGTACCCCCTCCAGGGCCTTTTCCGGGAGGGTCCGTTTTTTCCCCCGCCGCATAAGCCGTATGGTCTGCATGGTGATGGTTGACGCGCCGGAGACTATCCTTCTTTCGGCGCTGTTTTGAAGGAAGGCCCTGGCGGCGGCGGGAAAATCTATACCCCGGTGTTCGGAAAAACGCCGGTCCTCCGCCTCGATAAGCGCCGCCC
>JAISRD010000165.1 GCA_031273835.1 Treponema sp.
GGCGCACGCGCTCTCAGGGCCGCGCTGGGGCCGGAAAGCATAGCCCTTGTCCCCTTTCCCGCTTTTATGGATTCGGGGCTGACGGATTACCTGGGGAGGAGCCCCGCGGAAAGCCTCGACGCGGTGCGCCGCCTCACCGGGCTGCCCCTGCCGCTTACCGCGCTTCCCCAAACTTTCACCGCCGGGGGGGGGCCTTTTCTCGGCAGGGAATTCTGGGCGGCCCTGATACGGGGCGGTTACCAGGGGGGATGCTACTATATAGACGCCCTGTTCGGGGGGGAGGGGCCTTGAGGAGGATAACGATAGTCCTGGCCGTTTTTTTGTTCCTCCCGGCCCTTTCCCTGGGCGGGCAGGCCAGGGGGAAAAGCTATACGGTGGAGGAAACCCTTAAGGCCCTGGGGGCGGCCCTCAGCTGGGACCCCTTCTTCGACTCCGGGGTCCTCACCCTCCGGGGGGGCCGGCGGCTGAATTTTTACGCCGGAGAGGAGGGGGAGGCGGGCCCCGTGCTGGCCGGGGGGGGGGAACTCCTCACCACGGCCCTTCCCTATATCAGGGGGGGGACCCTCTTTTTCCCGGAGGCCTTTGTCGCCGCCGCCGGGGGGGCCCTTCCTTCCCTCCCGGAATTCACCTCCCCCCCGGAGGAGGGGGCCCGTTTCCGTATCGCGGCGATCATCATCGACCCCGGCCACGGCGGCAGGGACTCCGGGGCGGTGGGGAACCACACCATAAAAGGCAAAACCCTTAAATCGGTGGAAAAAGACATAGTCCTCGCCGTGTCCCGGAAGCTCCAGTCCCTGCTTCAGGCCGCCTATCCCGGCAAACGGATACTGCTCACCCGTACCGGGGATACCTATCCCTCCCTGGAGGAGCGGGTCAATACCGCCAACGCGGTATCCCTCGGGGAAAACGAGGCGATCATCTATATTTCCATACACGCCAACGCCTCCCTCAACAAAAACGCCCGGGGTTACGAGGTCTGGTACCTCACCCCGGAGTACCGGCGTTCCCTGATCGATCGGGAAAAATACGACGGCACGGAGGAACTGATTCCGGTTTTGAACGCCATGCTGGAAGAGGAATTTACCATGGAGAGTACCCGCATGGCCCGGTTTATCCTCAACCGCTTTACCGAGGGCCTGGGGAACCGCATACCCTCCCGGGGTCTCAAGGCGGAAAACTGGTACGTGGTGCGGAACGCCCGTATGCCCTCGGTGCTGGTGGAACTGGGTTTTGTTACCAACCCCGAAGACGCTCAGCTTATGGCCGATCCGGCCTACTTGAAGAAATTCTCCGAAGCGTTATATAAGGGAATAGCCGATTTTGTGGCGGAATTTGAGAGCTCCGGCGGTTATATAGCCCGGTGAGCGCCGTGCCGGAGGGGAGTCGCCGGGGACCCGGTTGTCCCGGTTGTCCGGTTGTATTGAAGGGAAATGGATGAAATTTTCGATGTTTAAGGCGGGCCGCCGTTTCGCCTACCTGGTGTTGCTGGGGGGGGTCGCCCTTTTTGATTTTATCAGTTTTGATCTGGTCAGGCGGACCTTTGAGTTCTTCACCTTTGAGCAGGGGAAGGCGGTGGTGGAGGACAGGATGCTCCCCAGGGCCCCCTCGCCGGAACAGGATATGGAGCGCTATGTGGGGGAGGCCCTTTTGGGGCCCGTTTCCCTGGATTTGGCCCCCCTTTTTACCAAGGGGACCCGCCTCCGCTCCCTTTTGTACCGGGACCGGGTGATCTACGCCGATTTAAGTGAAAGCGCCGTTCTGCCGATACCTGGTAACAGGGATGTTCTGCAATGTCTGGAGGTCCTGGAGCGGGGTATCAGGCGGAATTTTCCTCAGGCGGCGGGGGTGAAGCTTTTTATCGACGGAAATGAGATAATTTTCTGAATTTCCGCTAAATTCCGGCGGTTTGGCCGGAAAAACTTAAAAAGGTGTTGACAATTGTCGGGGAGATATTGTAAGCTTTTTATATATCTATCTGGCTATTTATAACCGTGTGTTAAAGGAGCTGTGAATGAAAAGGATCTTCATTCTTATTGCCATCGCGTTGATTGCGGTTGGTGGATTGTTTGCTGAAGAAGCGGTACTTATCGACTTCACCAAACTCGGAGCGGACATTATTCCGGAAGAGCAGACCCAGGAAGAGACGGACAGGGGTGATCAACCAAAAATGACCCAGAACCGGGCGACCGTAATGGATTATGGCGCCGTGGCCGGCGGTTCCTTTACCGACGAGCAAAAACGGGTGATGAAGACATCTCTGGCCATCAAGAACTGGACCGTAACGCTTGCCTCCTCTTCCCGGAATACTTCGCGGGAAGTTTTGACCTATACCGACGAGGCTGCCTCAAAGCAGTACGGTACGGTCATGGGTGTGCGGGTCAATTTCCCCGTGGAGCCGTGGAATTCCTGGGCGTTGATCAAACCGCCCTTTGAGATTCCCGCTTACGAGCCCACCGGAACCGTCGACGACGAGGGGAACTTTACCGCCGCAGAGGGCGGTGGAGGCGGCGTTATAGGCCTTTCCCGTTTTGAGGGCCCCGACGAGGACCAGGACGGCAAGGCCGATTACGGTCTTGGTGTGGTGAAGAACGTGGGGACCATCAAGTCCATCGCCGTAAACGTATACGGCCTTAACTTCCCCCACAGTCTGTCGGTTGTGCTTATCGATTCCGAGGGGCACGAAAAGACCATGTTCGTCGATTATCTTAACTTTGACGGCTGGGCCGAACTGTACTGGCAAAACCCCGCCTATGTAAGTCAGGTGAGGAACCGGGAGCTCAGGCAGTACCCCCTGTATCCTACCACAACCCCCTTTGTTAAATTCGGCGGCTTTCTTATCAAGCGCGACGCCGACAGGATAGGCGGTGATTTTATCGCCTATTTCCGTGATGTAAAGATCATCTACGATAAGGCGGTCCTTGACACCGACAGGGATATCAATGATGAAGGGCTGTGGCACATTATTACGGATCGTGAGACCGCTAAGAAGAAATGGGAAATGAGCCGTTTCGGTCAAAGCCAGATTCTCAATTATTTGGAACGTCAGAAACAGGCCACGGAGGATACCTTTACTCCTTCGCCCAGGGCCGACGCCGCTCAGGAATAGTTCCTGTGTGAGTGAGAAAGAGCTGTCTGAGAGTATTTCAGACAGCTCTTTTTTTGTGGTAAACCATGGTCCCGGATCGTAATAAGCTGTGGAAACAATATGAGCAATACGCTTCCGTGCTGGTCCACATAGCCAGGGACTTGGGAGAAATGCTCGAAGCGGCGGTCCGCCGTCTGCCTTCCCATCCTATGGTTAAGGGCCGGTATAAGGAATTCGGCTCGTATTATAAAAAATACCTCAAACTCCTCAATGCCCAAAAGGATGAAGCGGACCCTGTCATCACCGACCTCGTGGGCCTGCGGGTGGTCTGCCCCTTCCTGGAGGATTTGGCGGCGGTGGAAGATATTATCCGGCAGGATTTTACCGTTCTTGAACTGGACCGGAAGGGCGCTCATTTCAGTTTCAAGGAATTCGGCTATGAGTCGATACACCTCCTTATCAAAATCCCCGAATCCATACTGGAAAAACGGGGAAACTGCGGCTGCGAAGTGGCGGAAATCCAGATCAGGACTATTTTGCAGGACGCCTGGGCCGAAGTAGAACATGAGCTGGTCTATAAGGCGGAATTTACCCCCTTTGACGATCCTTTGAAACGCAAGCTCGCGGCGGTCAACGCCAGCCTTTCTCTGGCGGACAACATATTCCAGGAAATACGCACCTATCAGCGGCAGCTTAACGGCGAATTGGGCAAGCGGCGGGATTCTTTTTTTAGAAAAATTGAGGAAGCCACCGACGGACTCCTCTTTGAGGAGCCTGAAAAACCCGGGGAAGGGGACGCTTATATTCAACCGGGGCTGCGGAATACCATTGACGATCTGCTCCTCAACGCCCTCTATGCCCATAACAAGAACCGTTTTGACGAAGCCATCAGCTTTTACAGCCGTATTTTGGATATGAAGCCCGGCAGCCCCGTTACTTCCCTGATCTACAAACACCGGGGTATGGCAAATTTTGCCCAATCCTCCTATGAAGCGGCTATTGAAGATTTTTCCAAAGCCCTGGAACTGGACCCCGAATCGTACAAGGCGGCGTATTACCGGGGGGTGGTAAAATCGGTACTCCGGCGTTATTCCGAGGCGATTGACGATTTTACCCTGTCTTTGGAGATACATCCCTACCAGAATTTTACCCTCTACCGGCGGGGACAGGCCTACTACCATCTGGAGGATTATCCGGCGGCCCTGGCGGATTGTGAAGCCTCCCTTGCCCTGGACCCCGATTCCGAAGGGGCCGCCAAATTCCGGAATCTGCTCCAGAAAAAGCTTAAAATGTCGGGATAAAACGGGAATTTCCGCAGGCTGCCGACACCGTCAGAGGATCATTGACAGAAGGACGGGATTTTTGTATTGTTTCAATGCAAGTCTCCTTCGTCTAGTGGTTAGGACATCGGGTTTTCATCCCGACAACGGGGGTTCGACTCCCCCAGGAGATGTGACAAAAAAAGAGCCCCAGAGGGGCTCTTTTTTGTCTACCGGAAGAACCGGCGTCTTGCTTCATACCACAATGAGAAAAAGAGTAGAAACCCCTTTTTCAAAAGGGAAAGCAATGCGCCGTTATTATTTACACACACGTTACGAAGGGATCTTTTACGCTGAACTGGCAGACCTTGGCACGGGCCGCAAGCCGGCAGCCCGAAGTTACCGGTACGAAAAGCCGGGATGAGGCGTTATTGGTTATTGCCAAATGGTTTCCCCTGTTTTTACCCTAACTGTACCCTAACTCCTTATACCATAAAGAATTAGCCGGTTTTTATACGGATTCAGATATACTATTTTCTACGGCTTATAATAGCAATTTATACAAAAAAAAAGTATGCTTTAAGGTAAAGTTCTTCGATAATCAAAGGGAGAACAAAGGATTCCGGTGGATAAAGCTCAGTTCAGGCGCCGTTTAGGCCTTGAAGCGCTTATTTTTTTAGCTCTGGTAGGAACTTCTGCCGTTATTCTGCGCCCCCTGCAGGACTTTTTCGGGGAAAGGATGGACCTGCTTAAAGAGTCCCTCATACTCCGGGGGGAAGATGCCCTGGGAAGGACGATACGTTACGGATCGGCGGGTTCCTCCATTGTGGGCCGTCTGGACATACGGGACATTTCCCTGTACCGGCCGGGGGAGGACGAGAGTTCCCTCAGGCTTGACCGGATTACGGTGCGTTATTCCCTGTGGGATCTGATGCGGGGAAAGTTTTTAGAATCCCTCCGTGAACTTGTCATTGAGGGGCCCCGGCTTATTTTTGATTTTGAATTAGACAGGGATCTGATAGAACTTTTTACGCTGCAAAGCGACAGGGCAAAGAGGAAGGATATTATCCTTCCCCGAACCTGCCTTGTTACGGTTAATAACGGAACGCTGTACTTAATAAAAAATGAACGATCCCTTGAAGTTTCAGGCTTTTCCCTTGACGGGAAAATCCGGGACGGCATAATTACGCTTGACGGAAAATGGCATATCCTGGCGTCGCTGGCGGGTCTTGCGGGAGCGCTGGAATCCGTCTCGGTGGACGGCAGCATCTCGGGGTCCTTTACCGGGGATTTAAGCGAGGGCGGACTGGGCCTCGGCATTTCGGCCGTCAGGGGGAATACTTTTGAACTCCACGATCTGCATCTTGATCTTTCCGTGGAAGAAAATAAAATTACCCTGCAGAAATCCAGGGATGAACTTCCCTTTGCCCTGTATTTTAATTATGCCCTTGATACGGGGGTGATGTCCGGCAGCTTCGAGCCCGCCGGTTTTGTTCCCGCCGACATTATTAGGTTCTCAGGTGACTGGGAAAATTTAAACCCCTGGTTCAACGCGCGTTTAACGGGAAGGGCCTCTTTTATTTTTGATCCCCCGCAGGAACTGCGGTATCAATTTGATTTAAGCGGCGGCTCGGCCCGATTGGGACCCGACGCCATATTGAGGGATTTTGATCTTAAGGGCGAAGGTTCAAGTTCGCAGGTTTTTTTTGATCACTGTTATCTCGGCCTGAAAAACGGATCGGCCTCCTATGCGGGGGATTTGATCTTCGATCCCCTTTTGCCGAACGGGATCCTTTCGTTTTCAAATTTCAGCGTTACGGAAATTCCCGGAGAAGGAATTTCAGGAACGCTGCGCCTTAACCGTTCCGGCAGGGCCCTTGCTGTTTCTTCGGAAAACCTTTCCATGGGCGGGGTGGCCTTATCCTCCCTTTCAGGCAGGCTTGTTTGGGAAAACGCCGGCTGCAGTTACGGGCTTAAGTTTTCCAGATTAGGAGCTGCGGAACCGGGGGTCGTTTCCCTGGAGGGGTCCTACGATAGGAGGGCATCCGGAGAACCGGGACAGGCCCAGGGGGCCATAGCCCTGGAGGCCTTTTCAACGGCGGATCTTTTTAACATGATGAGGCCCCTTTTCAGCCTTGAAAATTTTCCCCTGCTTGCAGGGGATCTGATCAAACAAGTTACCTTAAGCACCGAAGTATTTGTCAGTACCGATTTCAGCCACATCTCCTACAACGCCCCCCGTTTTACGGCGGTCCTGGGGGACCTGGGCAATATCTTTGAAGCCTCCCTTTCGGGAACGGACCGGCGTTTTGAAATTTCAGACGGACAAATTACCTGGAAGAAAAGAAGCGTTGATCTGGAACTCGGAGTCGATTTTTCCGATCCCGGTGATATCGCGTTTCTTGTCCAACTGGGCTATCTGGATTTTACCTATTATTTTGAGGGGGATTTCTTTGACCGTCGTACTTTGAATTTACGGGGTTCCTACGGCTTATCCGCCGCCCTCAACTCGGACGATTCGGGGGGCTATGCCGCCTATGTGGATGTACAGTCCATGCCCGTCCCCTACGGGGGGGAAACCGCGCTGCTTACGCTTGACGTTTCGATGCGCTATGACGCCCCCTCCCTCTGGAACCTGTATATTGACGCGCTGGAATTAAAAAGCCCAGGCGGCGCCGTCCATCCCCCCACGAAGTTCCGCGTCGAGGGACAGGCAAATCAGGAAGGCCTTAACTTGAATCTTATTTCCTACGAGGACAGCCTGGGGAGCCTTAGCGGTTCGGCGGAGGCGAAGTGGGATAATGATTTTAGCTCCGCGGCGGGTTTTCTGGCATTGGAAGACGGCAAAACCCAGGAACAGATCCTCGTTCATGGATCCTATACGGGGGGCCTTTTGGAATTTAAGGCGGAACTGGAAAAGCTGCGCCTGGGCCGTTTTATTTCCGGGAGAAGGGACCTGCTTGCCAGCGCCGAGATTCTCGGTTCCTGGACTTCATCATCCAATTATTCGCTTAACCTTAACTTAAAATCCCTGGAATCAGGATCGGGGGATATTTCCGCATCCGCCACGGGATACATGGACGCGGATCAGATCATTGTTTCTTCCCTCAAAGCCGGCTACGGCGGACTGCAGGGGGAAATACCTAGTCTTATTGTGGACCGGAATAATTCAAAACTTACCACCGAACTTGTCGTTGACGGAATGGTTAAGGAACATCCCATCGGCTTGTCTTTGGCGCTGGATCTTTCCTTTGATCCGATAGATTCCTGGTTCGGCTTTGCCGGGGCTTTCCGTTCCTTTTATGCGGTAATTGACCTTCGTGACGGATATATAAAATCCCTGCATACCGAAGAACCCTATTACTTTACCTTTTCCCGGCTCCGCGGTGAAGACAGCGGGGAAGGAACGGTGGTACGTTTGGAAGGGGGTCCTCGAAATATGATCCGCTTTGAGCTGCTGGAAAACGGCAATTTCTTTGCGGGATTTTCGGCCCCTTCTCCGTTACAGACTGTTATTACCGGTACGCTTACCGGCGGTGAAATTGACGCCCTGGCCAGGGATGTCTACATTGATCTGCCCGTCGTATGGGATCTGCTTCCCACTGAAAATATTGTCAATATCACAAGCGGTTTTATGACCGGCGAAACAAGAATCAGCGGGTCCGTGATGGACCCTGAATTTTCAGGAAGCGGCTGGGGCTCGGGGGTGCGGCTCAGGATACCCCGCTTTCTGTCCGGGGAAATCGGCCCCGCTTCCGGGGCCATAGCCCTTGAGGGCAGCGGAGTATCCTTCGGCCCCATTGCCGCGCACAGCGGGGACGGACAGGGAAAAGTATCCGCCGCCTTCAGGTTTAACCGCTGGATACCGAGTTACGATATTGACGTAGATGTTGAGCGGGAAGATTATATTCCCTTCGATTTTGATCTTGCCGGTGTAAAGGCCCGGGGGGATATTTCCGGAAATTTAAAACTCCGCATGGAAAACAATGAAACCCTTTTTATCACCGGAAATCTCAATGTTTTAGATACGGAGATAACCCTGAACAACGAAGAAATCAACAGGATAAACTCAGGCGCCGTATCCGCCCCGAATATGGACATTGTTACGGACATCCATATCAGCGCCGGCAGGCGCGTTGAATTTTTATGGCCCAGCGCGGATTTTCCCCTTATCCAGGCCTACGGGGAGGCGGGGACGGGTATACAGGTTTCCAGCGATACCCGCATACCCCGGTTTACCCTGGCGGGGGATGTAAACCTGCGGGGGGGAGAGATCTTCTACTACCAGCGGAATTTTTATATACGGGAAGGGCAGATTGTCTTTGACGGGAACAATCCCACCATTGATCCGAGGATCAGCGCCAGGGCGGAAATCAGGGATCGTAATGACGACGGGCCGGTTACCATCTCCATGATTGTGGACAACGCTCCCCTCAGATCGCTTACCCCCCGGTTTGAATCAAGTCCGGCCCTTTCGCAGCTGGAAATCTACAGCCTCCTGGGTATGAATCCCATGGGGGATATCGCCGAAGAACAGGCCGACAGCACTGTATTACTCCGTTCCGCGGCGGATATATTTACCCAGTTTACCGTGGTCCGTCAGGCCGAACGGCAGATCAGAAATATCCTGGGGCTGGATATGTTTTCCCTGCGAACCCAGGCCCTGCAGAACGCGATCTTCCAGGTCCTGGGAACCCAGGATCCGGTTGAACAAAACCGTTCCGTATTGGGTAACTTTTTTGATAATACCGCTGTTTTTATGGGTAAGTACCTGGGTTCCGATCTGTTTCTGCACGCCATGATTTCCCTGCGGTACGATGAATTTAGAAGCGAAAACGGAGGCATACGGTTTGAGCCTGACATAGGGCTTGATCTCAGGACCCCTTTGATGGACATACAGTGGAATTTCAGCCCCAGGGCCAGGGATTTGGAGAATCTGTATGTAAACAACCACTCAGTTTCCCTGGTGTGGCGCTGGGTCTTATAGGGCTTGCAAAATAAGATACTTTGAAAGTCCCTAAATACGCCTTTAACAATTTTCTGTTTTTTGCTATAATTTTACAAGGAGTTTAGCTTGCGCTGTTTTTTTGCGGTATTTCTTAGTATTTGTGTAGGTTTTTTTTGCTTTGCCCAGACAGAGGATTGGTATCAGGGAAAACCGATACGGGACATAGTTTTTGAAGGCTTGAACCATGTACGGGTTTCGGAACTGGAAAGTACCGTTGCGTCCTTCAAGGGACGGCTCTTTTCGTATGATCTGTTTATGGATCTTCAAACCCGCCTCTATGCCCTTGAATTGTTTGAAAAGATCACCCCCACCGCGCTGCCCGCCGACTCGTCGGGAAACGAGGTTATTATCCAGTTTAAGGTGGTTGAAAAGCCGGTTGTTGCCCGGATTGTCTTTGTGGGTAATTCGGGCCTGCGGCGGGCGGAGCTTATGGACGCCGTATCCATTAAGGTAAACGACGTGGCCAATCAGCTTCAAATCCGCTCCGATGAACTTGCCATTCAGGCCAAGTATATTGAAAAGGGGTTCCCCGACGCGGGGATACGTTCGGAACTTCAGAATAACGGCGACGGTACGGTTGCCCTGGTGTTTTACATTGCCGAAGGGGACAAGATCTCCATCACCGAAGTGTACTTTGAGGGTAACTCGGTTTTTTCCAATAGTACCCTCAGGGGGCAGATCTCCATGCGGCCCAAGGGCCTTGCCAAGGGCAAGGCTTACCAGGAAGCTAAATTCCTTGAGGATCAAATGGCCGTTACCAAGTATTACCACGACAGGGGTTACCTTGACGCCGAGGTAAGCGACGTGGTTCAGGAAATGGTAAGAACGGAAGACGGCAGTAACAACCTGATCCTTACCTACCGGATCTATGAGGGAAGGGTTTATACCTTCGGAGGGATCAGCTTTGCGGGCAACGATCTTTTTACGACCGAACAGCTTGATGAGCTGGTAAAGTCGAAGATCGGCGAAGTCGCCAACAGGTCCCGGGTCGAGGCGGATCTGCAGCGCGTAGCCGACTGTTACTATGAAAACGGGTACATCTACAATACCATCAACAGGGACGAATACCGGAATCCCGAAGATGGAACCATTTCTTTTAAGATTTCCATTGTGGAACGGGGAAGGGCCCACATTGAAAATATCATTATCAGGGGGAATGAAAAAACCAAGGACAGCGTGATCCTCCGGGAAATCCCCCTGGAACCGGGGGATGTTTTTTCAAAGACCAAGGTGATTGAAGGCCTGGGTAATCTTTACAACCTTCAGTACTTTACCACCGTCATCCCCGATACTCCCCAGGGCAGCACCGACAGCCTTACGGATCTGGTGATCACCGTGGAGGAACAGCCCACCACGGAAATCCAATTCGGCCTGACCTTTTCCGGCACTTCCGATCCGAAGGATTTTCCCATTTCGGGGATATTGAGCCTCGCGGACCGTAACTTCCTGGGAACGGGAAATCAGCTAAAGGGTGTATTAACCCTGTCGCCGGATACCCAGAGTATTGCGATGCAGTACTCCCAGCGCTGGCTCAAGGATATTCCCCTTTCCTGGGGGGTGGATCTTACCCTAAGCCACGCGGGAAGGTACGCGGCCATAAATAACGGCGTCAACGGGTTTATCTTTAACGGCGACGAGGATTACGCCTTTCCGGACGGCTTTAACAATTATGCGGACTATTACAACGCCAATAAAATACCCGAGGATGAATACCTCATGGAGTATGAACAGTGGCTTTTTTCCCTGGGGCTTTCCGGGACCTACCGCTGGTCAACTCCCTTAGGTACGCTGGGCACGGGCGGCGGTGTGCGTACCGGTATTATCAACAACGGTTACGATGACCGTCTGCGGCCCTTTGATCCGGTTATACGGGACCGGAACAAAGAATGGACCCCCTTTAATTCCCTGTGGACCCTGTTTTATCTGGACAAGCGCGACTTGTTTTACGATCCTTCCCGGGGCTACTATGTCAGCCAGCGTTTTTCCTTTCACGGGATACTTCCCATTGAACAGGAACACTATATATTGTCCAATACCACCGCGGAATTGTTCATGACCCTTATAAATGTTCCCATAACGGAAAAATGGGGTTTTAAGACGGTCCTAGCCCTTCACTCCGGGCTTTCCCTTATCTTTCCCCAGTTCGGCATGTCGAACCCCAAGGTGGAGGATACCAACAAACTGTCCATAGACGGCATGTTCATAGGCCGGGGCTGGGTCTCGGAGAGGATCAGATCCCGGGGTTTTGCGCTCTGGGAAAACTGGGCGGAACTCCGCATCCCCCTGGTTCCCAATTTCTTAGCCTTTGATATATTCTTTGACGCCGATATGGTTCCGAACCTGTCGTCGGACGGCCCCAAGACCCCGGAGGAATTTTTTGACCACCAGGTAATTGAAGACTGGCGCTTTGGTTTCGGCGCGGGTTTCCGCTTTACCATGCCCCAGTTTCCCCTGCGTTTCCTCTTTGCCAAGCGCTTTAAGGTAGAGGACGGGGTTGTCAAATGGCAGCGGGGCAATATGGGCGGAAGCGGAGACACCGACGGCATTGACTTTGTGATTTCTTTTGCATTAACTACGTTTTAGGGAGGTATATTATGAAACGGATCGTATGCGCGGCATTGGTATTTATGGGGGCGGTTTTCCTGCTTCCCGCCCAGCAGAGGAATCAGCCGATCACCCGGTTCGCCGTGGTTGATCTTGTGCGTATATACAATGCTTTTTTCGACGCCGCCAGGGCGACCAAGGAATTTAATGAGCGCAGCGCAAAAATACAGGAGCAGATTAACCGCCTTACGGCGGAACTTCAGGAATTAAAGACTTCTTTGGCGGGCGCCCAGGCCGCCGGGGAGGAAGACAAAGCCGCCCGCCTGGAACAGCAGGTAAACCAGAAGACCCGTTCTATTCAGGAATACTACCAGACCAGCATGGCGGAACTTGAGACGCAAAAGGCCAAGCTTATCCAGTCGGACGCGTTTTTTACCCAGATCAACGATCAAATACGGATTGTGGCGGAAAGCAACGGGTATAGCCTGGTTTTTAATAAACAGGAAAATTCGGCCATACTCTGGTATAGTCCTTCGGTGGATATTACCAACCAGGTTATAGAATCACTGCGGGGAAAAGCAAAGCGCTAGGGATTTTTCATCATACCGATGGAGGGAACAAATCAATACCGGCTCAGGCGGCAAAAAATCCACAAGCCCCATGTTGGATCAGTACAGGCGGATCAAACGGGAAAATTCCGGTACGGTTTTATTCTTCCGCCTGGGTGATTTTTATGAAATGTTTGCCGATGACGCCCTGGAAGTATCGGCGCTCCTTAATTTAACCCTGACCAGCCGCAACGGGCTTCCCATGTGCGGCGTCCCTTACCATTCCGCCCGCTCTTATATTGCCCGGCTGCTCCGGCACGGGAAAAAAATAGCCGTCTGCGAGCAGATGGGCGAACCGGGAAAAACAAAACTCATCGAACGGCAGGTGGTGGAGGTTATTACCCCCGGAACCACGGTGGATGAGGATTTCCTGGAACAGGGGGCTTCCAATTACCTGGCCGCCGCCGCCGACGCGGGAAAGTACATTTCTTTTTCCTACATCGATCTTTCCACGGGGGAATTTTTCGCCACCTCCTTTTTAAGCGGGGAGGGGGAGCAGCACCTTGCCCTGGAACTGCAGCGGCTTGAGATAAAGGAACTGGTCATATCCGAATCCCTGCTTGAGGAAAACAGCCGCATCGCGAAACTCGTACTGGACAACGCCTCCCTGGTGGTTAACCGCTGGGCCCGCTGGCTCTTCGATCCGGTCCGGGGGCGGGAAAGGCTCATGAAACAGTTCGGCACGGCCAGCCTTAAAGGCTTCGGCCTTTCCGACGCCGCCCCGGAGATACTCGCCGCCGGGGCCCTGCTTGATTATCTGGACGATACGGCCAAATCCCTCATACCCCACGTCCGTTCCATCGCCCTTTACGGGTCCGGGGAATACGCTGAAATAGATCAGGCCTCCCAGCGCAATCTTGAACTGGTGCGGAATTTGCAGGACGGGACGGAACAGTTTACCCTGCTGGAGGTGCTGGACGAAACGAAAACCGCCATGGGGAGGCGTCTCCTGCGGCGCCGCGTTCTTCATCCCCTGCGCAGCTGCGATCCCATTAACAAAAGGCTTGCCCTGGTGGAAAGCTTCTACCGGGCTCAGGAAGAACTCGCGGCGGCCAGGGAACTGCTGGGGAAAACCCCCGATCTGGAAAGGCTCTGTTCCCGGCTTGCCATGGACAAGGCCCACGGCAAGGACATGGTTTCGATAAAAAACGCCCTCCTTTCCCTTTTGCGCCTCACCGGAAAGGTTTCCGCCGGGAAGGCCCTTCTTCCCCCCTCCGCCCCGGAACAAATGAACAGAAGGGCCCTCATTGAGTCGGTGGAGGCGGCGGCCCTGGGACAGGAGGATTTTTCGATCCTTGAGGATCTGCGGAAACTGCTGGACAGCGCCGTCGCGGAAAATCCCTCGATACTGCTTACCGAGGGAAACCTCATACGGGAAGGGTACAGCGAGGAACTGGAAAATCTGCGGAAGCTTAAGGATTCGGGGCGGCAGCTTTTGGAAGCGTACCTTGAGGAAGAAAAGAAAGCCACCGGCATGCCGGGCCTTAAGATCCGGTACAACAGGCTCATAGGGTACTTTTTCGAGATTAACCGGAACAACCTCTCCCGGGTGCCCCGCTATTTTATACGCCGCCAGGGAATGGCCGGGGGGGAACGCTTTACCACCGACGCCCTGGCGAAGCTGGAATCGGAAATAAACGGCGCTTCGGATAAAATTATAGAACTGGAACGGAAACTCTTTCTTGAAATACGGAAAAGCGCCAAGGAACAGCTTGGCCGGCTTTCTGCGGCGAGCAGGCTCATCGCGGAACTTGACGCCGCCCAGTCCCTGGCCAGGGCGGCCACCATACGGGGCTGGGTCAAACCCTCCCTGGATGAGGAAAACCGCCTTTTTATCCGCGAGGGGCGGCATCCCGTGGTGGAAGCCCACATGCCCCGGGGGGAATTCATTCCCAACGACCTTACGCTGGGAAAGGGCGCCGGGGACATTTACTTTGCCCTCATCACCGGCCCCAATATGGCGGGAAAATCCACCTACCTCCGCCAGGGGGCGCTTATGGTGATCATGGCCCAGATCGGAAGCTTCGTACCCGCTTCGGAGGCGAGAATAGGCCTCTGCGACCGTATTTTTTGCCGGGTGGGTGCCTCGGACAACCTCGCCCGGGGCGAATCGACCTTCCTCGTGGAGATGAACGAAACAGCCCACATACTCCACACGGCTACCGAAAAGAGCCTGGTGATCATGGACGAGGTGGGCCGCGGCACGGGAACCGGCGACGGCCTTGCCATAGCCTGGGCGGTCTGCGAGGATCTGCTGGACAGGATACGGTGCAGGACCCTTTTCGCCACCCACTACCATGAACTTTCCCTGCTCTCCCATCCCCGCCTGGCGAACCGCTCCATGGAAGTGCTGGAACGGAACGGTGAAATCGTCTTTTTGCGGAGCATCCGGGAGGGGGCGGCGGCCCAGTCCTACGGCATCCACGTGGCGGGTCTGGCGGGAATTTCCCGGGAAATATTGAACCGTGCGGAGGCCATGCTTGAGCGCATACGGGAGGGGGAGCGTTCAATCAGGGGGGTCCT
>JAISRD010000168.1 GCA_031273835.1 Treponema sp.
TTGTGCAGGAGGCCTCGAAAAACCGGGAAAGGAGGAGGAGGTTCCGTTTTGAATCGGCCTGGAGGTTCAGGCGGTACTGCCTGAGGTCCACCGGGGAGATCTCGGTTTCAATGTCAAAGGCGTTGATATCCTTTTGGATCGCCGAAAAGAGGCAGTCCCGTTCCACAGTCCCGTCTTCATCACCCGCAATTTTCCGGAGGACCCCGGCGGTTCCCGGTGAAAGCAGTTCCGGGGCATAGCCGTAAGGCCAGCCGTCGGCGTAGGAATACTCGGCGGCGTAGCGTATGTGCCGCTCGGCCAGGGCGCCGGCCAGGGCCGGGTCCAGGAGGGGGCAGTCGGCCCAGGCGAAGTAGGCGAGATCCCAGGCCCCTTCGCCGCCCAGCGAAAGGCGCGAAAGCTCTTCCAGAAGGCTCTTTTTTGTCCAGGAAGGCCGGGAAACAAGATCTACCTCGCCGGGAAGGCCGGGATACTCCGCGCCTTCCTTCGCCAGAAGGATGGTCTTTTCCGTTCCCGGAAAGCGGCCGGCCCTTTCCAGAGCCAGCAGAAAGGCGCTTTTCCCCGCATTCAAGGGTTCAAAAGCCTCCGGGGCCAGGCGTCCTCCGAATAATACCGTGAGAGCTCTCATATTACTGAATATATCGGCAACTTAAGGCAAGGTTGTTATAGGAGAATGAAGAGGGGGAGAAATGGGGGGAATTTAAACCCTAACTCCGCACAGACCTCAGGGGCAAAAGCGGGAAGGTCACAGACTTTGTGTTCAAAATTCCCTGGCGGCTTTTTCTCATTAATCGGGAGAATTACCCGGAATTTAGTCGTGCCCAAGGAGTTTAATCCCCCATGGCTTGCCGCGAAGACGGCCCAAATTCCCGGTGTGCCTTCCCCCCCATATGCGTTTACTTAGTTTCTTTATTAACCACATCGAACCTTGGTTCGATGTGAGGTCAGGCGGAGCGGAGGCCGTGGTTAAATTGGTATCAGTCGTCTTTACGCTCCCCCCCTACTATGGCAATATTCGTTTGCTTAACTCGGGAGGTAAGCAATCAAGATATGCCCTTACTGATTCAAGCGTGTTCAATAAATCCTGAGAAGATTTAACGGATTCGCGGGCGGCGGTAGCAGCCCGTGTCATTCCCGCTTCTTCAAGAACCGCTGCGTTATTAATATTACCTTCCATTCTCGACCTTGTTATCGCTATCGAAAGATTCAGATCGTAACGGGATTTTAATGTTTCAAAGTTATACTTGTTCTTCAACGCATTAAACGTTGTCTGATTCGGTGTAGATAAAAGTTACTTATGCGCTGTTTAATATCTGTCAGAGTTGCGGCGGTAACGCCTATTTCCTGAAACTCCTCATCCACCACCACGGCGATAAGGCCGCCGATACCCTGCCGGTAATAGTTGTCTATCTCCGCACGGGAGACTTTTGATGCCGCGTCGGCGGCTTCACTTTTGTCGGAGATGAACTTCAGCATACCCTCGTAGCGACCAACGGCGGCGGTGTTCTGCGGGTCAAGGAAGCTGGTTTCCTGCATGGCTATGTAAACCAAAAGGCCGAATTGCAGGGCCGTTTCCCGAGGGGTGGGTTTGTATAAGGAAGCCCTCGAAAAAGGACCGCTTGTTGCGGCCCTATCCCCCAGAGCGGTAAGGTAATCATCGATAATTTCGCGGGTCAGTGGCGCGGGGATGCGCGGATACGATGTTAGCTCCCGCCCGGTTTGCACGTCCCATAATTTGGCGCTGTTATCACTTGACCCGGAAAGAATACGCCGCCCATCGGGGCTAAAGGCAATCGCGTTAACGTCATCGCCATGCCCGGTAAGGGTCCGCAGTTCCCGCGCGGTTTCAATATCCAAAATGACAATCTTGCTATCGGAATGGCCGGTTGCGATATACCGCCCGTTGGGGCTGTCTGCCGCCTTAAAACCAGAACCCTTACCCGCCGTGGGAATAGCCCTGGTTGCTTTGCCGGTTTCAAGGTTCCATATTTTGATTTCTCCGCCTTCTTCATGAACAGCGGCGATGCTGCTCCCATCGGGACTACAGGCGGCAAAAGCTATACGATCCTCCGAATCAATGCCGCTTATTTCTCTGCCCGTGTTCGGGTCGAATACTTTAATTGCCCGGTATGAAACGGAAATTATCCGTGTTCCATCGGGACTAAAGGCCGCCATATGGACACCAAAATTATGTCCGGTCATAGTCCGTATTGTCTGCCCGGTTTCCACATTCCATAGCTTGATGGTTTTCCCGGTAGCGGCGGCTATCCGCTGCCCGTCAGGGCTAAAGGCGATAGAATCAATGCTGTCGCTCTGCACAGCAAGAACATTTACCCCCTGACGATCTTTTTGCGGGATATTCTCATGGCCAGCCAAATAGACCCTTCCACCGTGTCCGACCCGGAAGCCCAAATGCGCCTGTCCGAGGCGGCGGCGGTGATAAAATACGCCCTTATCGTGGTCACCATGGTGCCGGTCATCATCATTTACCCCTTTGTGCAGAAATACTTTGTTAGACGAAATGGCTAGTGTACCGTCTCGTTGATAAATAGCATAATTAAAATAGGTAAACCCCCGGCTTTGCCGGGGGTATTTGACTGCTGTCATCTCATACCTCTTTGGTTTCAAACTTGGGATGAGCGATATTAATTTTTCCCGGGCATTTCCAATTGAAAAATGCCAGTTTATCTTTGCGGTATTGGAATTCCGATCAGATTCCCATGCGGGAAGTTCATGGCGCAGGGTATCAATAGTGTCTATTCTCCG
>JAISRD010000245.1 GCA_031273835.1 Treponema sp.
GGTCAGGGCCTTCAACAATGTTTTTTCACGGGAAACGGCGGATCTTTTTGAAATAGAAAGGGCCGATTATGTGATCGACGCCATAGACAGCCTGAGCTGCAAGCTTGATCTGATCGAAATTACCCTGAACGCTTCGAAGCGGGGTCCGCCGGCGTCCCCGTCGTCCGGCGCGGGTCCCGGCAGTTCCGGCTCAGGTCCCCGGCTTTTTTCGTCCATGGGCATGGCCTGTAAACTTGACCCCACCCGGCTTAGGACGGCGGACATCTGGGAAACCGAAGGCTGCCCCCTGGCAAGGCTGGTCCGCCGGGGCCTGCGTAAGCGGGGCTTCACGGGGCACTTTACCGTTGTATACAGCGACGAGGTCCTCCCCCCGGCGGCCGGGGAAGAAACGGTATGCGGCGGCGGGGGCTGTTTTTGTACCGATACGGACAACGAATGGTGTTCCTCCAAGAAAACAATCAACGGCAGCGCCGTAACCGTTACCGCCGCGGCGGGGATGGTACTGGCCGGTCTGGTGATCCGGGATATATACGACCGGACCGCCGCCGCCCGGAGCGTCCGTGGCTGACCGCTTTCTCCGCCGGGGGGACCCGAGCGGGATAGTCTCCAAACTCTGCGCCAAGGCGATCCTGGAACGGAACCTTATCGGCGAGGGGGACCGCATACTTATCGCCGTTTCGGGGGGCAAGGATTCAACGGTTCTATGCTGGGCCCTTTCGGCCCTTAAACGGGCCGTCAAGGTGAACTACGAATTGGCGGCCCTGCATATCTCAAGCGATTTTTGTTCCTGCTGTAAAAAAGCGGTCCTCGCCGAAAAACTCGAGCAGTTCGGCATACCCCTTACCGATTTGTTTGTTCCCGTGGTCGGGAGGCTCAAAGAGGGCAGAAGGATGAACTGCTATTGGTGTTCCACCCAGCGCCGCACCGAGCTCTTAAAATACGCGGTCCGGGGGGGCTTTAATAAAATTGCCCTGGGGCATCACCTGGACGACATCGTCGAGACTTTCTTCATGAACCTCTGCTCTAAGGGTGAACTGTGCGCCATGCCGGTAAAACTCTCTTACCGGAAATATCCGGTTACCCTGATACGGCCCCTTGCCTATCTTGAGGAAAGCCAGATTGTCTCCTGCGCCGCCGAACAGGACATACTCAAAGCCGCCTGTACCTGCCCCTACGGAATAAACTCAAGCCGGCGGGATATGCGGAAACGTATAGCCGCCTTTACCGGCAATTCGGGGGCCCTCAAGCGGCGCATACTGGGGGCCCTTTTGCCGGAGGCCGGGGCTTTACTTGAGGAATGAGGGGAATTACGGCTGCTTTTGTTCGGCCATGCCGTCCCTAAAGTGGCCTAAGGCGGTACTTATAACCTGTAAACTGCGGGAGAATACCGCCGTAAAGTCCTCCGGTTTGGGGATAAATAATTCCACGGCAATGGTGGTATTCTTGTCGGTCATGTAAACCTTAGCCGCCTTGGTTCTCCTGTTTGCCCAGGACGCCGCCTGAGCAACCTGGGCCCGTTCTTCCCCGGATTCTATTTCCCAGAAATTGGGGAAAACCACCCGGAAGAATTCAAGATCGTCCTCGTAAATTTCAATGTAGTAGTATTTTCCCTCAAACTTGAAACTCACGTCTCCGTCTTTATCGATTTCGGGGGAATATCCTTCGGCCCTTAGATACCGCATATACATATTCTGCAAATCGGTTTTGGAATACTGGGCCGCCAAGGGCAGAACCCCGAAAACAAACAATACCCCTGCCAAAAACAACTTTACCCTGTTCATGTCGACTCCTCATCCGCGGGATTACGTCTCAGTATAGACCATAGGGGGAGAAAGGGGCTACACCCCTTTTCTTTTATCCGTCTCCGGAATATCCTTAAAATCCATGAGGGAGCTCTCCTTCCCCGGACCCTATAAACTGAAGCTTGCCGCTTCCATCTCGGATTTTTCCCCTGAGGACTGGAACAGCCTTACCGGGGCGGAGACCCTCCCCTTTCTTGAATGGGAATGGCTCGCCGCCCTCGAGCAATCGGGGAGCGCCGCCGCGGAGACGGGCTGGCGGCCCCTTCACCTTTCCCTGTGGGAAAAGGACAAACTGCTGGCGGCGGCCCCGCTCTACCTGAAAAACCACAGTGACGGTGAATTTATCTGGGATTATTTCTGGGCCGAGGCGGCCGCTTCGATGGGCTGCCCCTGGTACCCCAAACTGGTGGGAACCATCCCCGCCACCCCCGCGGAGGGCTACCGTTTCCTCACGGCCCCCGGCGGGGACGGGCTCAACGCCCTCCTCCTTGACGCGGCGGAGGGGATCTGCCGGAATAACGGCATACCGGCCCTGCATCTGCTCTTCGCCGACCCCGGCTGGGCGGCCCTGCCCGGCTCTCTTCTTGAGCGGGGCTATACGGGGTGGAAACATTCCCGCTTTGCCTGGGAAAACGCCGTTCCGCCCTATCCTCCGTCCGCGGGCGCCGAAGGCGGCGGAAAGCGGCCCTTCGCCGGTTTCGCGGATTATCTTTCATACCTCAATAAAAACGAGCGGAAAAATATACGCAGGGAATACGGCCGCCACAAAGAGCAGCGGATACGGCTTAAGATCGTAGAGGGAAGCGGCGCGCCGGCCGAATATTTTACCCACATCTACAATCTGTACAGCATTACCAATGATAAATTTATCCCCTGGGACGCCCGCTGGGTCAACAGGGACTTTTTCAGGCTTCTTGAAAAAAACTTCCGTTCCCGGACGGTTTTTTCCCAGGCTGTTCGTGGGGAAGAGATCGTCGCCCTGGCCATGATGTTCCGTAAGGGAGGCCGTATCTGGGGCCGTTACTGGGGGGCCTACGAGGAGGTGAAGGATCTGCACTTCAGCGTCTGCTATTATGCCCCCATGGATTACTGTATCGCGGAAAACATCGGGTATTTTGATCCCGGCATAGGTTCGCCCCACAAGATACGCCGGGGTTTCCGCGCCTCCTTCGATCACAGCTATCACAAGTTTTTCCATCCCCTCCTTGAAACGCTCTTCAAGACAAACATCGCCGCGGTGAATGAATATGAGCAGCGGACCATCGATGAGCTCAACGCCGTCCTTCCCTTTAAGAAGCCCCCTTCCGGAGGCCCCGGCGACGCCCCCTGACTCCCCCGCCCCGGGCATCTTGAAAATCACGGGCTTTTCTATCAAACTGGGAGCTATGAAGAAAGTAGTGCCGGTTTTAATCGTAATCGCCGCGGCGGCCATCGTTATCGGGGTCTTTTACGTCGGGACAAGGAACAGCCTTATCAGGGCGGATGAAAACATCGGGGCGGCCTGGTCGGAGATAGACAACCAGCTCCAGCGGAGAAGCGATCTTATTCCCAACTTTGTGAATACCGTAAAGGGATACGCCGCCCACGAGGAACAGCTCTTTACCGAAATCGCCCGGGCCAGGGCCCAGCTTGCCGGGGGCGGGACCGTGGAAGAAAAGGCCGCGGGGTACAACGCCATGGAGTCGGCCCTGTCCCGGCTCCTCGTGATAGTCGAACAGTACCCCGAACTGAAGGCCGACGCCAATTTTACCGCCCTGCAGGATGAACTTGCCGGAACGGAGAACCGCATAGCCGTAGCCCGTAACCGGTACAACGGCGAGGTCCGGGCCTTTAACACGAGGATCAGAACCTTCCCGGGTTCGCTCTTTGCCGGAGGCCTGGGCTTCGCTCCCCGGCCTTATTTTGAGATACAGGAAAGGGCCCGGGAACTGCCCCAGGTGGAGTTTTAGGGGCCCCCGGCGGGCATTGTTAATCAGAATCCAGTAGATTTTTCACCTTTTCCCTCAGTTCGTCGGGATTTACCGGCTTCTTTATATAATCATTCGCGCCGTTCTTTAGCGCCTCCGCTATGTCTTTGTGGCTTGATATAATGATAACGGGCACTTCCCTTGAAGTGCGGCTTTGCCTGATTTCCCTTAAGAATTCAAAACCCGTCATTTCGGGCATCTCTATATCCGCTATGATGAGATCCATTTTCTCTTTTTTCAATAAATCCAGGGCCCCCAGGGGCGACTTACAGGCCCGTAAACTATAACGATTCCCCAATAAGAGCCGGTACATGGCCAACTGTGTTGCAAGATCATCAACTGCCAGAATATTCTTTTTGGTATTCATGCGGGGTCCTTGTATATGGCCAATAATAATGCACTTTAGATATATAATAATGGTCAATGGAACATTGCGTCAAGTACTATGGGCCATTATTTTTGAACCATGGATATGCCTGAGCAACTGCGGTATGTGATAGGTCAAATAAAAAAAATACGCACGCAAAAAGGCGTTTCCCAGATGGAATTGTCCCTGCGTTCCGATCTGTCCCAGAGTTTCCTTGCCAACCTCGAAAAAGGGAAGAAATTCCCCTCGGTGCTGACCATCATAAAAATAGCCGCCGCCCTGGAGGTAAATCCCAGGGATTTTTTTCCGGGGAGCGTGGAATCCGGGACAAAACAGCAGATCAAAGACAAAATAATCGATCTCCTTGAGTTCCTGTAGGCCGGATACGGACGGAAGCGGGAATTTTAACCACGGACCACGCGGACAGCACGGACCACATGGATAAGAAAAAAATATATACAAGGAAGGGGAGAAAGAAGGACCACGACGTTTTTGTTTGGGGACTCCCCAGCCAGTATGTGTCCGGGCCATAGGTCCGCCGTTGTGTGCTGAAAGAAAAGACACCGGGAAAGTACTCCCGGTCGGCCCTTTGACTTTTACCGGGTATCGTTACTTTCACCGGGCCTGCGCCGCGTTACTATCACCGGATTAACATGTTCTCAGGCTCACGTACGTTTTCCGGGCGGGGGGCATGACAGCAAAAGCCCCTGCGCCTGGGAAGGCATAGCGGGCCATTCTGAAAAGCGTACTACAGAAAAAGCGGCGGCGGCGTCCGTGCCGATCCAAAATGCTGCGCATTTTGGTGAATTTCTCCGGGACGCCATTCATGGCGTCCTCTCCCCATCGAGTAGTAGTGCCAAACGTGCAACGTTTGGGCCGCTTCAGGTACGCTTTTCCGAGAGTACCTCTCCGTATAGGCGCGGGGGCATTTCGGAGCAATCCCCCCGCCCGAGTGAATTTCTCAACGCTTTTTCTTTCAGGGGATAGCGAGCACGGGCAGGACGCACGGCTGCTTGCAACTTATCTTCATTTATGCTAGTACTATAATGAGGATGTTCCGGCAATTTCAGGAATTAATAAAAATAGAGCGGTTTTCTCTCCAAATTAAACTGATTTAAGGGGAATTCATGAGGGATATACAGGATTTCGATTCGATAATGATTAAGCTGGCTTCGCCGGAGATGATCCGGGCCTGGTCTTACGGCGAAGTAAAAAAACCCGAGACGATTAACTACCGTACCCTCCGTCCTGAAAAGGACGGCCTTTTCTGCGAGCGGATCTTCGGAACCACCAAGGAATGGGAATGTTACTGCGGAAAATTTAAATCCATACGGTACAAGGGGGTTATCTGCGACCGCTGCGGCGTTGAGGTTACCCACTTTAAGGTACGCCGCGAGCGGATGGGGCATATTGAGCTTGCAGCGCCGGTTTCCCATATCTGGTACTACCGTTCCGTGCCAAGCCGCATGGGGCTGCTGCTGGATCTTTCCATGACGGATCTCCGTTCGGTGCTGTACTTTGAAAAATACGTGGTTATCGATCCGGGGGATACGGAGCTTAAGAAGAATCAGCTTCTTACCGAGGAGGAATACGGCGAAGCCCAGGAACGCTACGGGGGCAGTTTCAGCGCCGGTATGGGCGCCGAGGCGGTCAGGACCCTGCTGGAAAACATCGATCTGGATGGAATAGCCGCCGAACTGCGGGCCAAAATGATAGAAAAGGGGATCAAGAGCGATAAACGCCTGCTTAAGCGCATCGAGATTGTGGAGAATTTCCGCAACTCCACCAATAAGCCCGAGTGGATGATCCTCGATGTAATCCCCGTCATTCCCCCGGAACTGCGGCCCATGGTACAGCTTGACGGCGGCCGCTTTGCCACCAGCGATCTGAACGATCTGTACCGCCGGGTGATCAACAGGAACAACCGGCTTAAACGGCTGCAAACCCTGAACGCCCCGGACATCATCATCCGCAATGAAAAGCGCATGCTCCAGGAAGCGGTGGACGCCCTCTTTGACAATTCAAAGAAAAAGCGGGTGGTAAAGGGCGCCAGCAACAGACCCCTCAAATCGATAAGCGATATGCTCAAGGGTAAGCAGGGCCGGTTCCGGCAGAACCTCCTGGGTAAGCGGGTTGACTATTCGGGCCGCAGCGTTATCACCGTGGGGCCGGATCTTAAGATGTGGCAGTGCGGCCTTCCCACAAAAATGGCCCTGGAGCTTTTTAAGCCCTTTATCATGAAGAAGCTCGTGGACAAGGATGTGGTTCACAATATTAAAAAAGCCAAGCTTCTTGTGGAGCAGGAAACCCCGGAGGTTTACGCCATACTGGACGATGTGGTAAAGGAACATCCGGTGCTGCTCAACCGGGCGCCCACCCTGCACCGTTTGGGCATTCAGGCCTTTGAGCCGGTCCTGGTGGAGGGGAAGGCGATCAAGCTCCATCCCCTGGTCTGCCATGCCTTTAACGCCGACTTTGACGGGGATCAGATGGCGGTCCATGTGCCCCTGACCCAGGCGGCCCAAATGGAATGCTGGACCCTGATGCTCAGCGCCAAGAATCTGCTTAACCCCGCAAACGGAAAGACCATCGTATTCCCCTCCCAGGATATGGTTCTGGGAATTAACTTTCTTACCAGGATAAAGCCCCGCGCCAAGGGAACGGGCCGGCGCTATACCACTACCGATGAAGTACTCCTGGCGGTGGAATCCGGCGCCCTGGACAGGGAGGCTCTGATTAAGGTAATGGCCCCCAAACAGTTTATCTGGGACAAGGCGGAAAAAGCGGGAAAGCTCAACAAGCCCGAAAGAATTGAAATCGGCGCCCCTATCGAAACTACCGCGGGTCGGCTGATATTCAACGAGGAAATGCCCTCGGAGATTCCCTTTGTCAACTATGAGCTTAAGGACAAGGAACTGCGGGCCCTTATTGAACGTATCTTTAAGGAAAAGGGTTCCTGGACTACGGTAAAAATGCTGGATGTGATCAAGGCCACGGGTTACAAATACGCCACAATCTTCGGCGCCACCATAGGGGTTGATGATATTGTGGTGCCCAAGGAAAAACCCGCCATGATTGAGGAGACCAACAAAAAAGTTGAGGAAATCCAGAAACAGTACCGTTCGGGCCATATTACCCAGCAGGAACGCTATGACCGGGTAGTCGACGTGTGGACCAAGACCAACGACGAACTTACCAATATCGTGATGAAAACCCTGGAGGCCGACCGGGACGGCTTTAACCCGGTAAACATGATGGCAAACTCCGGCGCCCGGGGAAGCCGTACCCAGATACGCCAGCTGGCGGGTATGCGGGGACTTATGGCAAAGCCCTCGGGGGACATTATTGAGCTTCCCATCCGATCAAACTTTAAGGAAGGCCTTTCGGTTATCGAATTCTTCATCTCCACCAACGGCGCCCGCAAGGGCCTTGCCGACACGGCCCTTAAAACCGCGGAGGCCGGTTATCTGACCCGGCGCCTTGTGGATATTGCCCAGGATGTGGTGGTGAACGAGGACGACTGTGGTACGATAAACGGCATTTCCTATGCGGCGATTAAGGACGGCGAGGATATTGTGGAGCCCCTGCGGGACCGCATTGTGGGCCGCTATACCCTGGAACGGGTTAAACACCCCATTACCGGGGAACTTATCGTTAACGTCAATGAGGAGATCACCGAGGAGATCGCCGCAGCCATTGATGAGGCGGGGATTGAACAGGTGCGGATCAGGACCGTTCTTACCTGCGAGGCGAAGCACGGGGTCTGCCGTAAATGTTACGGCAGGAACCTTGCCACCAACCGGCCGGTGGATATAGGCGAGGCCGTGGGGACCATCGCGGCCCAGTCCATAGGGCAGCCGGGAACCCAGCTGACCATGCGTACCTTCCATATAGGCGGGGCGGCGACTAAGATAAGCGAAGAAAACCGCATCTTCCTCAAGTATCCCGTCTATATACGGGATGTTTCGGGGACCCATGTGGAGCTTCCAAGCGGGCACTGGCTCTTTACCCGTAAGGGCCATACGGTGGTCAACAAGGTAATGAAGGAATTTAAAATTGAGGGCAGGGATGAACTTTTGGTCAAAGACGGCGCCCGCATTATCCGGGGCGAGCCGATTATCAAGCACGGGGCCAGGGAGATACGCTCCCCGGAAATAGCCTATGCCATGGTCCTGGAAGGCCAGGGCCGCTCCAAGGCAAAAACCCTCTACCTTATCGGCCAGGACCAGAAGATCGAGATCCGCAACGGTTCCGAATTTGTGGTCCGCAAGGGGGATGTGGTGGAGGCGGAAAAAACCATAGCCAGCTTCGATCCCTTCAACGACCCGATAATTACCGAAGCGGCCGGGACGGTTAACTTCGAGGATATCATTGCCGGTACTACCCTCAAGGAAGAAATTGACGAAGAAACGGGGAACATCGAAAAACGGATTACCGAATTCCAGCTTGAAAGCAAACAGCCCCGTATTTATATCACCGACGATGACGGAAATGAAACGGCATCCTACTTCCTTCCCGGCGGCGCTTTAATCCAGGTTGACGAAGGAGAAAAGATCCAGGCGGGCCGGACCATTGCCAAAACCCTCAAGGAAAGCGCCAAGGCCATGGACATAACCTCCGGCCTTCCCCGTGTTTCCGAGCTCTTTGAAGCCCGTAAGCCGAAGAACCCCGCGGTCCTTGCCCAGGTTTCGGGGGTCGTCCGTTTTAAGGGCACCGTCAAGGGTAAACGGGTGGTTATCATTGAAGACGCCTTCGGCAAGGAATACAAGCACCTTATCCCCATGTCCAAACAGCTTTTGATCCGCGACGGCGATTCCGTTGAGGCCAACGAAGCCCTCTGCGCGGGGTCCCGGAATCCCCACGACGTACTCCACATACTCGGCGAAGCCACCCTGCAGCGCTACCTGATGAACGAGATCCAGCAGGTATACCGGCTCCAGGGCGTATCGATCAACGACAAGCACATAGGGGTTATCATACGCCAAATGATGCGTAAGGTAGAGATTGCCGCCGTGGGGGATACCAAGTTTATTTACGGACAAATGGTGGACAAGTACCGCTTCCACGAGGAAAACAACAGGGTCATCGCCGAAGGGGGCCAGCCCGCTGTGGCCCGGCCCATGTTCCAGGGCATCACCAAGGCCTCCCTCAATATTGATTCTTTCCTTTCCGCCGCGAGCTTCCAGGAAACTACCAGGGTGCTTACCAACGCGGCTATTGCCGGGTCCACCGACGCCCTCCGGGGTCTTAAGGAAAATATCATCATAGGCCATCCCATCCCCGCCGGTACCGGTATGAAACGTTACCACGGGGTAAAGCTTTTTGACGAAGACAGCCAGGACCTTGACGTGCAGATGCAGGAGATTCTGGAACAGCGGAAGCTTGAGGCCATGGCCGAGGCAAGCGCCGATCAGGATGACGGGCCCGAGGAAAACGTGGTTGACGACGATTCCGACGAATAGGGGAAAATGACAAGCCCCGGATCGCGCCGGTCGCTGCGTCCCGCGCGTAGACCTCCAGCGGCGGCCCGTTTTGCGGGTCTGCCCGGCCTTGTTATTCTGGCCGGTCTTGCTGCCCTGACCGGCCTCGCTGTCCCGGCCTGCGGGGCTTCGGGAAAAAATGGAACGCCGCGGCTTTCCGCCGGTCCGGCAGTTTCTGCCCCCCCGTCCGCCGAAGAAAATCCCCCCCGGCAGCTTTATACCTGGGAGCGGGACAGCCACGGCCTTTGGATTATACGGAGCATAGCCGCGGAAGCGGATATCGCTCCGCGGTCCGGGGACGCTTCACGGTGGACCATGCTGCTGTACTACCGCTTCCCCGCGGCGGAAACGGGGCCCCGCGGCGCGTTGACCTGGAAAGCCCCGCCCGCCGCGGACGGAGCCGTTACGGAAACAGTATTCGATTTTTTCCCCAAGGCCCTGGAGCATCGGCCCCTGGTTTTTAACGGCGAACGC
>JAISRD010000200.1 GCA_031273835.1 Treponema sp.
GTCTCGCTCTACGACGCCATAGGCCTTGAAGACATAGAAGAGAAGCTTCCCAAGCGCTATGTCAGGTTCGGGGAAGTGACGGCGGGGCTTTCCCGGGAAATGGCGGGGCTGACGGGCCTTAAGGAAGGGATACCCGTGGCCGGCGGCGGGGCGGACGCCTACGTGGGGGTGGTGGGGGTCAACGCCCTGCGTCCCGGACAACTCGCGTTAATCACCGGGTCCTCCCAGCTTCACATCGGTCTCGCGGAAACGGAACTCCACGCGCCGGGGCTGTTCGGAAGTTTCCCCGACGCCATTGTCCCCGGCGCCCAGGTGGTCGAGGCGGGGCAGATCTCCACGGGTTCCATCGTCAAGTGGTTTACGGCGAATTTCATCAGCGGCGAAACGCGGGCCCGGGCGGAGGCGGCGGGGCTTCCGCTCTACGCCTACCTGGATGCCGAGGCGGCGAAGATCCCCCCCGGTTCCGAGGGGCTTGTGGTACTGGAACACTGGCAGGGGAACAGGACCCCCTGGGTGGACCCTTCAAGCCGCGGGGTGATACGGGGGCTTACGCTCAAGCACGGGCCGGCCCATATTTTCAGGGCCATCATGGAGGGGGTGGTTTACGGAACCAAGGTGATACTCAACAAGATGGAAGAGAACTTCAGGATAGACGAGATCATCACCTGCGGGGGGGCAACCAAAAGCGGACTGTGGATGCAGATACACGCCGACGTAACGGGGAAGCCCATTCTTATTCCCGGGGATCAGGACGCCGTTTCCCTGGGGTCGGGCATACTGGGGGCGGTGGGCGCGGGGTTCTATCCCGACCTGTCCGCCGCCGCCGCTTCCATGGTCCGTAAGGGAAAGACCGTGGAACCCGATCCGGCCCGGACGGAAATATACCGGGAATACGTCCGCCAGTACGAGGCCACCTATCACTGCCTTAAGGATGAATCCCGGCGGCTGGTGGCGGCCCTGTAAGGGGGGAGAACCGTGTATAAACAGCCTGAACTATGCGGCTCCCTTTTGGCGGCCAACCACGCCCATATAGCACGGGATCTCAAGACCGCCGCCGCGGCGGGGATAAAGCGTTTTCACCTCGACGTTACCGACGGGCACTACACCGCGGAAATCGCCTTCGGGGTTCAGCTTGTCCGGGATCTGCGGAAAGAAACCGGGGCTTTCCTGGACGTTCATCTGGCCCTGTACAATCTGCCCGCGGTGCTCGACACTTTTCTGGATACCGGGGCGGATTTAATCACCCTTCAGTACGAAAGCTGCGCCCTTCCCCAGCGGCAGCTGGCGAAGCTGAGACAACGGGGCATAGGTTCCTGTTTAAGTTTTATTCCCGCCACGGGGTTTGACCGTATCGAATACTTTATGGACGAGGCGGAGGTGATAAGCATCCTCGCGGTTGACCCCGGCATAGGGGGGCAGGTTTTTATCCCCAAGGTTCTTCAAAAGATAGAAAAGGCCGCCGCCTTCCGGGAAAACCGGGGCCTTAAGACCCGTATCGCCGTCGACGGCGGCCTTACCCGCGAAAACTGCCGCCGGGCCGCGGAGGCGGGGGCGGACATACTGATCTTCGGGAGCGGCGTTTTTTCAGGGAACATCACTGAAAATATTAAAACCCTGGAAGGGATACTGCGCTAATCGTGGGCGGGGTTTTTCCGCACCTTTTCTACGGCGGTGGAAACCGCGTCTTTCAGGGACCGCGCGTAATCGTCCTCACTGCCCACCTGGGCGGCATAGAGGCTTCCCAAAAGGGACGACCGGTACAGGGGTTTTACCGTATTAAGGGCGACCGCGGCCATGTCAATTACGCATTCGTCGCAGCGGCAGATCTCCCCCTCAAACGAGTCAAGCTGGCGGCCCAGTTCCTCAATCACCTTTTTTTCCGCTTCGTTTACCAGAATGTCAAAATCGTATTCATCAGCAAAGGCCATATTTCCTCCCCTCTCTAGTATAACACTATTAATTGACCCTGGCAAAGGGTACAAATTTGGCGTACCTCGGGAGAAAGACAATTTTTACGGTCCCCACGGGGCCGTTCCTTTGTTTCGCGATGATCAGCTCCGTGGTGCCGTCCTCCGCTTCTTTGCCCCCCTTAAGATCCGATTCCCGGGGACGGTGGAGAAACATGACCAGGTCCGCGTCCTGTTCGATGGAACCGGATTCCCTGATGTCCGCCAGGTTGGGTTTCTTGCCCTCCGCGTCCCTGCGGAGCTGGGAAAGGGCCACGATGGGTATGTTAAGCTCCCGGGCCAGGCTCTTGAGGGACCGGGAAATCTCGGCAATCTGTTCGTGCCGGGGAAGCTGGTAGTTGTCGGAACTTATCAGGGTGATGTAATCGACAAAAATTATCTTTACCTCCTGCTGGACGCAGAGCCGCCGGGCCTGGGCCCGCAGATCCAGGAGCTTCATCCCCGGAGTATCCACTATGTAGAGGGGAGCTTCATAGATGCGTCCCGCGGCGGTCATAAGGCCGTGAAAATCCTGGGGCTGTAAAAAGCCGGAGCGTATCTTTTCCGATTCAATTCTGGCCTCGGCGGAAATAAGCCTGAGCGCCAGGGCCATGTCGGACATTTCCAGGGAAAAAAACGCCGTGGGTATCTTTTTTCCAACGCTGATATGGGCCGCCATGCTTAAGGCCAGGGCTGTTTTTCCCACGGAAGGCCGGGCCCCTATGATGGCCAGTTCCGATTTCTGGAAACCGCTGGTAAGCTTATCAAGATCGTCAAAGCCCGACGCTATCCCCGTATAGGCTTCTTTTGAATGGTAGAGGCTTTCAATCATGTCGATGGCCTGGGGTATCAGCTCCTTGGCACTCTTGAAAGAAACGGTCCGCCGTTCCTCGTCCAGTTCAAAGATCTTCTGCTGGGTTTCTTCCAACAGTTGGCCCGACTCTATCGATTCGTCAAAGGAACGGAGGTTGATTTCCCCGGAGATCTTGATCAGGGATCTCCGGAGGGAACAGTCCTGAACGATTTTCGCATAATAGTCGATATTGGCGCTCGAGGGCACCACATTGGTAAGGGAAGCGACATAGGCCGGCCCCCCCGCGCCGTCAAGCTCCCCGGCCTGACGGAGTTCCGCCACCACGGTAATAATATCCGCCCTCTGGCGGCCCTGGTTGTAGAGGTTTAGTACGGCCTTAAAAACCCGCCGGTTCGCGTTGGAATAAAAATCATCCGCCCTGATGTACTGGATGGCGGTATCAATGGCGTCGTTATCCAGCAGCATGGCCCCCAGGGCCGCCTGTTCCGCTTCGTCGTTATGGGGCGGAACCTTATCCTTAAGCGGGGGCATTTTTTACGGGAAGACCCTGCCCCGAGGCGAAACTCATTCCGCCGCGGGATTTGGGGCTTCCGCCTGCACTTCGCTTTCCGCGGGGGAAGCTTCGTCCGCCGGACCCTGCTCCGCAGCCGGGCTTTGCTCAGCCGGACCTTGTTCTGAAGCCGGACTCTGTTCAGCCGGGTCTTGTTCGGAAGCAGAACCTTGTCCGTCCCTTTGCCCCGTTTCCGCCCCTTCCACGGAATGTTCGGTTTCTCGTCCGAAGCGGCGTCTGCCCCGTGGGGGGGCGGGACTTTTGGTTTCCGCCTTGAGCTGCTGCCCTTCCACGGTGATGTTTATTTCGGCGCTTTCGTTTTCGTAGAGTTTAACGGTCGCCTTGAACCTGCCCACGCTTTTAACGGTATTTCCGGGGAGCTCTATCTTTTTCCGTTCGATATGGAAGCCCTGCTTTGCCAATTCCTCCGCCACGGTTTGGGCGGTTACGGCCCCGTAGAGTTTGCCGTTGGCCCCGGCGGGCATGGTAATTACCGGGGTCAGGGCCTCGAGTTTTTCCTTGATCCCCGCGGCGTCCTGCCGCTTTTCGGCCTTACGGGCTTCAATTTCATCCTTGCGGGCCTCGAAAAGCCTTATATTCCGTTCCGTATAGGGAAGGGCGATTTCCCGGGGAAAAAGATAGTTCCTCGCATAGCCCTTGGCAACGTCTTTTACGTCGCCCTCTTCTCCCAGAGTGGCAAGATCCTTGTTTAAGATTACCTTCATGTCCAAGCTCCGCTAAAAAAAATAGGCCGCCGCATCGAACGGCCCTGGGAACGGGGAAGACGAGTTACCCGCCTTCCCGCCTCCGGAGTGGAGACGGTTCCGCATTGTTCATTCGCAGTCTAAACCCGCCCTTCGGGACGGTCATTCCTGTTTGGGCGTCCGCAGGGGAATCCAGGTCTCCGCTATGCCCAACAAGATCAGGGCCCCCAGAACCACGGCGTTAAGACCGGGGGTAAAGATAAGGATCACCACGCCGACATGGACGGCAATCCGCAGTACGGGCGGCAGCTTTACCAAAAGGTAAAGGGCTATACCACCCCCCTGAGCGAGGTACAGTATAGCGCAAAGGGCCAATAGATTCCAGCCCGCTATCTCCGCGGCGTCTACCCCAAGCATACGGCCCGTCAGCACTATCCCCAGGGCGGCGGAGAGTATCCAGATCAGAAAGGACCCGGTACGGAAGCTGATAAGGCCCCCGGCGGGCCTTACATGGCGGAAAAGCCAGGTCAGGGTAAGGGCGATCTGACGGCTGACTGCCAAAAAAATAAGGCAGGAAACGAGTATACCCCCCCGCAGCCCGATATAGCTTATATAATCCAGAATTTCATCGGCGCTGAGGTTCTGTCCCGACGCGGAATTCAGGGCGTTAATCTGGGCGTGGAGGTAATCCCGCAGCCCCCCGTCTTCCATTGCCAGAAGAAAAAAGGGTATCATCACCAGGGCCCCCAAAACGGAACCCAGGGCCAGCCGGTATTCGCTGCGGAGGGGAACAAGCCGGCAGGTCCAGCGGGGCGGCGCGTTGATCCAGGTAAAAACGATCACCATCACGGCAAAGTACAGGGCGTTCCACTGTAAAAAAACCGTATCCCCCCCCTGGCGTAAATAAAAACTTATTGATACGGCTATGTTTCCCAGTACCGCAAGCAGGGCGGCGAACCAGGCGGTCTTTCCGTTTACCCAGAAGGCGGCAAGCCCCAGGGGAAACAAAAAAAAGGGACCGAGGAAACCGGAACGCAGAAAAAACACCGACGCGGCGGAAGCAGCGGCGGCGGCCCAGTATCGTATATATTCTTCCGCCGCCGGCCTTTCCGTATCCTGGAAAGACACGCTATTCGGCTACAAAGGGGAGCAGGGCGATGATTCTGGCCCGTTTAATCGCCGCAGCCAGGACCCGCTGGTGCTTCGCACAGGTCCCGGTCATACGCCGGGGAAGGATCTTTCCCCGCTCGGTGATAAATCTGCGGAGCATATCCGCGTCCTTATAGTCAATGGTGAGCTTTTGGGTACAGAAACGGCATACTTTCTTTTTAAAGTAGGCCTTGCCCTTTCCCCGTCCGGTCTTATCGTCTCCCTCCCGGCCGTCCATTTGAGCGTCCTCTCTGTATCCCCTGTCCTGCCGGGGAGGGCGCTCATCGTTATATTTTTCATCAGACATCTTAAAGCTCCTTACTTTAGTTTGAAAACGGAGAATTCAGGATTTTTCAAAAGGGAATATCATCGGTAAAACCGTCATCGGCGGTGGGCGGCGCGTCCTGCCGGGGAGCGGATGAACCGGTATAGCTTCCCCCGCCCTGTCCGGGATTCCCCCCCAGCAATTGCAGGTTATTGGCCACAATTTCCACCTTTGAGCGGTTCTGCCCGTCCTGTTCCCAGCGATCCTGCCGGAGTTCTCCGTCTACCCCCACCAGTTTACCCTTAACCAGGTATTGATTGAGGCTTTCCCCCTGCCTTCCCCAGAGGACGATGTCGAAAAAATTCGGCTCGTCCAGCCATTGATCGCCTGATTTTTTACGGCGGTTCACGGCGATGGAAAATTTACAAACAGCCTGGCCGTTGGCGGTATATTTCAGCTCGGCGTCTCTGGTTAATCTTCCGATTAACACCACATGATTCAGGTCGACCATGGTTTATTCCTCAATTCGTACAAATAAATACCGCAGGACATTGGCATTCAGCTTGAAAATTCTGTCCAGTTCCTTCAGTTTTACCGGATCAAGCTTGATGGTAAAGAGCAGATACCGGCCCCGTTTCCTTTTTTTGATTTCATAGGCCAGGTCTCTATCGCCCTGTTCATCGGTTTTGATTATCTCCGCTCCCTGAGCGGCCAGATCTGCCAGGATGGTCTCTTTTCCCGCCTGGTATTGGTCTTCTTCCAAGGGGAAGATGACCGTCAGTTCATACTGACGCATAGGTCCTCCTTACGGACTGCGATGTACCGTCTCCAGGGACGGCCG
>JAISRD010000202.1 GCA_031273835.1 Treponema sp.
CCCTGGTTGACGAAGCAACGGGGAAAAATAAAACCACCATCATTTTCGGCTGGATGGAACTGCTCATGGTGGCGGTGGGTTTCCTGATCATTTATCTGGGGGCGGTCAAGAACTTTGAGCCCCTCCTCCTTATTCCCATCGGCTTCGGAACGGTCTTTGTGAACATCCCCTTTGCCGGCATGGGGGTTACCGAAATTGTCCAGCACGTGGTGGTGAACGGGGAGATGGTGGAGCAGATAGTCCGGCATCCGGGATTTCTGGACATCATCTACGAAAGCGGGGTGGGGAACGAATTCTTCCCCCTGATCATCTTTATGGGCATAGGGGCCATGACCGACTTCGGCCCCCTTATCGCCAACCCCAAGACCGCCCTTTTGGGGGCCGCGGCCCAGTTCGGGGTATTCGGCACCCTCTTCGGTATAGCGCTGTCCAACTATCTGCCGGGGGTGGCCTTTAACCTTAAGGAAGCCGGTGCGGTGGCGATCATAGGCGGCGCCGACGGCCCCACCACGATCTACGTTGCCGCGAAGCTGGCCCCCCGCCTTCTGGCTACCGTGGCGGTGGCGGCCTATTCCTACATGGCCCTGGTGCCCATGATACAGCCTCCCATCATGAGGGCCCTTACCACCAAACATGAACGGCTTATCAGGATGAAGCAGCTCCGTCCGGTTTCCAAAGTGGAAAAGGTCTTCTTTCCCCTGGTGGTCTTTTGCCTTTCCATACTGTTGATCCCCTCGGCGGCCCCCCTTATCGGCTGCCTTATGTTCGGGAACTTTATCCGGGAATGCGGGGTGGTGGAGCGGCTCTCCAAGACCCTCCAGAACGAGCTTATCAACATCGTGTCGATCTTCCTTTCCCTGGGTGTGGGAAGCCAGATGACCCCGGAAAAATTCCTTAACCCTTCGTCTCTGATCATCGTGGTGATGGGCCTTTTGGCCTTTTCCATCGCCACCGCATCGGGGATCATGGTGGCCAAGTTTATGAACCTTTTCCTTAAAGAGAAGATCAACCCCCTTATCGGTTCCGCCGGGGTTTCCGCGGTGCCCATGGCCGCCAGGGTTTCCAACAAGGTGGGGCTGGAGGAGGATCCGGGGAACTTCCTCCTCATGCACGCCATGGGTCCCAATGTGGCCGGGGTGATCGGTACCGCCATAGCGGCGGGGGTTATGATAGCGGTCTACGGCGGCTGAGGGCGGTAAAACCGCGGCCCCCGCCGGGCCGCTAATTAAAGCCGCCGGGAACCGGAGCAGTATCCTGCGGGCGGGAGCCGGGGTTCCCCGGGGGGAAATCAGGGGTCCTTCGCAGGGGGATGAACCTATAGGTCAGGGTTTCAAATTGTTCTTCCCCGTGGCTTTTGTCGATATAAACGGAAGTCATGGAGGGCAGGGGGAAGCTTTCTTCCCACCAGAATCCGTCGGCATATTCAACATGAACAGAATAATCCGTTTCGGTAATCTGCTGTCTGAAAAGGGTTATGTAGCCCGAGGCGGCCATTTCGGCGAGGCTTTCCCCGTTAAGGAGTATATCGTCCTCCAAAAAGGTGATCACGATAAGGGTCCCTTCATAGTCCATCGCCCACTGCCCCCGGATCCATCCCGGCGGGGCGATTTCCCCGCTCCACAGGGGGAGGGCAATCAGCGCCAATAAAACCAGGGGGCCTGCTTTTTTCACCATCGTTTCTAAACCGCTCCCTTTTAGTTTAATGCTATTTCCGGCGCTTGTACAAGGACGCGGTATCGTTCAATAATATCCTTATATGATCCGCCTGAGTCTTTTGGTTTGTGCCCTTTTCGCGTTTATGGGGTTCTCCCTTTCGGCTCGGACGGAAATGGATGAACGTAACGCGCTCAGGGGCGAATATTTAACCCTGAAAGCGGCGGTCGTAGGCCCCGGCGATGAACTGTACCTTTGGTGGGGCCATATCGGGCTGGTGGTGGAAGACGCCCTCAGCGGGGAAAGCCGTTTCTATGACTGGGGGGTCTTTAATTTTGAGAAGGAAAACTTTTTTACCAACTTTGCCCTTGGAAGGCTCCTCTACAGCTGCGCCGCCGGCCCCGCGGAGGCAAATTATGCCCGGAATTTCAAAACCAACCGGGATATTACCCTCTATACCCTGGATCTTCCGCCGGAGGTAAAAACCGAAATCTTTTTGAAGATGGAGAACAACATACTTCCCGAAAACCGCGATTATTGGTATCACCACTTTAAGGATAACTGTTCTACCAGGGTCAGGGACTTTATAGACCTGGCCGTCGGCGGGGCCTTCAAGGAACGTTACGGCGAAGCGCCGGGCCGTTTTACCCTCAGGCAGCATGTACGCCGCCATACCTGGTTTTCTCCTTTCTGGGACTGGCTGCTGAATTTTTTGATGGGCCGGGACATTGACCGGCCCATCACCGTTTGGGAGGAAATGTTCCTTCCGTCGGAGGTGGGAAGAAATATCGCCGGTTTCCGCTATACCGGCCCGGACGGAACGGAGCGTAAGCTGGTAAGTTCCGTGGAGGTCCTCAATACCGCGGCGGGGAGGCCCGTGGTTTTGGAAGAACCGCCCCGCCGGTGGACGGGTTCCCTGGCGGCCGGTCTCTGCGCCGCCGCCCTTTTTGTTTTTCTTACGCTGGGCGGAAAAAAACAAAAGCTTTTCCGTACCCTTTCCGGCCTGGGCCAGGCTTTTCTGGGCCTCTTCTTCGGTACGGCGGGATCCCTGCTTTTTTTTATGAGTTTCTTTACCGACCACGATTACTGCTATCACAACAGCAATCTTCTTTTTGTAAATCCCCTGTTCTTTGCCGCCCTTCCCCTGGGATTGATCTGCGCTTTCAGCGGCGGCGCGGCCCGGCGCTTTAGGGCCGGCACGGCGCTCAAAGCCCTGTGGACCTGTGTATTTTTAGGGGGCCTTTTAAGCATGGTGATAAAATGCTTTCCCGGTTTTTATCAGCAGAACCAGGCAACCCAGGCCCTGATAATGCCCGCCGCCTTGGCGCTGTCCTTTATTCCCCGTTGGTTTCTTATGCTGAAAAAAGGCGCCGCCCATGGATAATACCGGAAAGGCCGGAGCCCCAAACCCAAAGGCCGCTTTTGCGTATGACCCGCCGGATCACCCCCCGGGCCCGCTGAAAAAGCCCGATTGGATACGGGTCCGCGCCCCCGCCGGGGATACCTGGAAAGAAGTGGACCTGTGTATTTTTAGGGGGCCTTTTAAGCATGGTGATAAAATGCTTTCCCGGTTTTTATCAGCAGAACCAGGTAACCCAGGCCCTGATAATGCCTGCCGCCTTGGCGCTGTCCTTTATTCCCCGGTGGTTTCTTATGCTGAAAAAAGGCGCCGCCCCCCATGGATGATACCGGAATGGCCGGAGCCCCAAACCCAAAGGCCGCTTTCGCTGATAAGCCGCCGGACCGCCCCGGGGTCCCGCTGAAAAAGCCCGATTGGATACGGGTCCGCGCCCCCGCCGGGGATACCTGGAAAGAAGTGGACCGTATCCTCACCCGCCGGGGCCTCCATACGGTCTGCGATGAAGCCCGCTGTC
>JAISRD010000055.1 GCA_031273835.1 Treponema sp.
GGCCGGGACAGCCAGCGTATACGGCCTTCGTCAAAGCCCAGTTTTTCCAGATCCTTTAGGGTAAGGGGTACAGAGGGAACAAAACGGCCCAGCACGGAGGAATTGTCGTACCGGGAAGAAGCCCAGATACGGAAAAAGCCCAGGACATGATCGATACGGTACGCGTCATAGTATTTGCCGGCGGCGCTGAGCCGGGCCTTCCACCAGGCATAGCCGTCCCCGGCCTGGGCTTCCCAGTTATAAATGGGGAAGCCCCAATTCTGGCCTTCGGGACTGTACATATCCGGGGGGGCCCCGGCGGACAGATCGGCGCGGAAAATTTCAGGGTGGGCCCAGACGTCGCATGAATCTTCGTTCATCAGGATGGGAAGATCCCCCTCCAGCAGTATCCCCCGTTCCCGGACCGCCCCGGCGGCCCTGTCGAACTGGCTGTCCAGGTTCCTCTGCAGCCAGGCCCAAAAAAGATGCTCCCCCTTTAAGGCGGGATCATCCCAAAGGGCCTTAATTTCCCCGTCCCCCGCCCTTTGATGATCCGCCCAATCCCTCCAGCTCTTTTCGCCGTTAGCCTCTTTCAGGCGGCGGTAGACCGCATAGGGCTTTACCCAGGGATGGGCGGCTATCCATGTACCCAGGGCGCCTGATTCGGCCTGCTTTTTAATTTCCCCGCTGTGGGCCCCGTATATTTCCCGGAGCAATTCCATTTTAGCCTTGAGGATACGGTAATAGGGAAAGCGCGTTTCCCCGTCGAAGTTTTTCCCCAGCTCTCTGATTTTCGGCTCAAAGCCCGCCGCCTCTTCCAGGGCGCTTAAGCGCAGATAGACCGGATTAAGGCCGAAGGCGGTTAAGGCGCTGTAGGGGGAACTTTCGTAACCTGTGTCATTTACCGGGAGTATCTGAATCAGCCCTATTCCCATATCCGCGCAGAGATCCGCAAAGTCTATTAAGTCAAGAAATTCCCCCACGCCGGAATTTTCCCTGCCCCGGAGGGCCCCCACCGGAACCACCGTCCCTATTAACCGTTTAGCTGCCATAGATTAACCCCCCGCATTTTATTATACTACTATTTGTATGAATAAAATACTAAAAGAAAAAATTATGGAGGCCTTTGCTTCAGTACTTCCTATTACGGCAATTGTACTTATTGCCAGCGTATTTCTTGTGCCCATGCCCACGGGAACGATTCTTACCTTTATCGTGGGAGCTTCCCTCCTGATTCTTGGAATGGGTTTTTTTACCATGGGCGCCGACATGGCGATGATGCCCCTGGGGGAAGGGATAGGCATACAGCTTACCAAAACTTCCAATCTGGTCCTTGCCCTGGCGATTAGTTTTATCATGGGCATGGTGATCACCATCGCCGAGCCGGATCTGCAGGTCCTTGCCCTGCAGACTCCCTCTATCCCTTATTTTTCCCTTATCGTCTCCGTCGCCGCCGGGGTAGGTTTTTTTCTCGTAATCGCCGTGTTAAGAACCCTCCTTAAAATCAGGCTTTCCGTGCTGTTGTTTTTCTCTTACCTCATTACCTTTGCCCTGGCTTTTTTCGCCCCGGCAAATTTTATTCCCGTGGCCTTTGATTCAGGCGGGGTTACGACGGGGCCCATTACGGTTCCGTTCATCCTTTCCCTGGGGATGGGCGTAACGGCCATCCGTACCGATAAAAATTCCCAGGATGACAGCTTCGGCCTGGTAGCCCTGTGCAGCGTGGGGCCGATTCTGGCGGTGCTTATTCTGGGGATCTTTTTCAATCCCCAGGGGGCGGAGGCCGTAAGCCATACCATCCCCGAAGTGATTACTTCCAGGGACGTGGTAAAAATTTTCGCCGTCCGTTTTCCCGGTCATACCCTGGAGGTGCTCAAGGCCCTGGGGGCCATTCTGGTCTTTTTCCTGATCTTTCAGGTGATTTCACGGCGCTTCAAACGGCATCAGTTTGCCCGTATTATGGTGGGTCTTTTCTATACTTTTATAGGACTGGTGGTTTTCCTTACCGGGGTTAACGTGGGCTTTATCCCCGTAGGGCAGTTCCTCGGCCTTGAGCTGGCCTCTTCGTCCTTCAGGTGGGTTCTGGTCCCCCTGGGGATGATCATCGGCTACTTTATCGTCAAGGCGGAACCGGCGGTCCATGTCCTGGTTAAGCAGGTGGAGGAAATTTCCTCCGGGGCCATATCCCAAAACGTTATGAAACGGGGCCTTTCCATCGGCATGGCCTCGGCCCTGGCTCTGTCCATGCTTAAAATACTGCTTGGCATACCCCTGATGTGGATACTTGTTCCCGGCTATGTCCTTGCCCTGGGACTCACCTTTTTTGTACCCCGGATCTTTACCGGCATTGCCTTTGACTCAGGCGGGGTCTGTTCGGGACCCCTTACCTCGACCTTCCTCCTTCCCCTGGCCATGGGAACCAGCGAGGGCGTCGGGGGCAATCTGATGGTCCATGCCTTCGGCATTGTCGCTATGGTTGCCATGGCCCCCCTCATCGTGATACAGGTTCTGGGCCTTATTTACAGCAATAAGCTGCAGGTCTCCGTTAAGGAAATCGAGGAAGAACTTGAATCCATACACATCGATGATTCAGGGATAATTATCGAGTATGATTATGATTAAGGCGGATTATCATGAATAAGAAAAACCCCCCGCCGGGCGCCGAAGATCCGGCCGGGGAAAGCGCCCGGAAACCGGCCGTTAAAGGCAGGGCCGGCGGGCGCAGAGCCGAAGACAAAACCGGCGCCGCTAAGGGGCGCGGCGCTCAAAGCGGGCCCGAACATCCCCGCCGCCCCCGGAGGGAGAAAGGTCCCGCCCTCCGGCCCGCCGAAGGCAGGCCGCCGCGGGGGGTAAGGGCCGCGCCTGAAATGCCGGTGCTTAAACTGGTGGTGTTTATTCTGGATTGGTCAAAATCCAGGGCCATAAGCGAAATTCTGGAAGAATCCCAGGTGCGCTTTCACTTTATCTGTAAGGGTATGGGAACCGCCGGTTCGGAAATTCTCGACCTTCTGGGTATAGGCAGCGCGGAAAAAGCGGTGGTTATCTGCCTTGAACAGAATGTGATGGTCCCCATACTGCTCAAACGGGCCGCGAAGAAATTGGGCCTCCACAACCCCGGCGCGGGAATTGCCTTTACCGCCCCCCTTACGGGGATAAACAAACCCATGCTGCAGGTGTTCAAGGAGAGTATTCACAAAAATATCCGGGCGGGCGAAACCGGCGCGGGGCCTTTAAAAACAGGAAAAAAGGAACAGGAGATGAGTGATAAGACTGATAAACGCTACGATCTGATTGTAATCGTGGCCAACCAGGGTTACAGCGACGAGCTTATGACCGCCGCCAGGGAGGCGGGGGCCACCGGCGGAACGGTAATGAACGCCCGGGGCCTTGCCCACAAGGGGCCGGTTAAATTTTTAGGTATTTCCGTCCAGGACGAAAAAGAGATAATCACGATCCTTACCAACCGGGACAAAAAGATCGCCATCATGCAGGCGGTAAGCCGCGGCTTTGGGATAAGTTCCAAAGCCCAGGGCGTGGTCTTTTCCCTGCCGGCGGAGGATATCACCGGGCTGGATTTGTAAGGGCCCTCCCCCTCCGTACCCGCTATCCCCTGAAATCAAAGACCCGTGATGAATGTTCCGGGGGCGGGAGTGGAGGCAAGCGCCCCGTAAGCATTGTCTAAGGGCTCCTTTTGGAGTATGATAGGTATAATGAGAAAGCCCCTGGTACCCCGGATTGTACTGCTTCCGGTAGTATACGCGTTCGTTTTTCTTGTTATCGTGCAGATCCAGTTCGCCCAGAAAAAGAATTTTACCCTGCAGCCGGGGAATCTTGTCGTTTCGGGCCGGTACGGCGGGGAAGGAACGGTCCGGTTTCCCGGCGTTTACCCCCTTGAGGGAGATATAAGCGTCTTCTTCGGGGGCATGGAATTTATGCTGGCCGGAGACGAGGGCTTTGCACTTTCCGGGCCGGGGGGGACCGTCAGGGCCGCCGCGGAATCTATGATCCTAAGCGATAACGGGGTGCATTTTCAACTCGCCGGCGGGCCCGCCTTAGGGGATACTCCGGAACTGTCCTTTACCACCCAGTATTCAGGGGGGGCCCTTGTTTTGGTGATACGGGGGAGCTTCGGCGGCGCTTATGAAGGGCCTTCGGAGGCCGAAAACGAAGAGCCGGGGGAGGGCGCCGCCGGTTCCGCCTATACCGCGCTGGCCCTGCCCTATACTCCCCTGCGGACCAGTACGATCAGGGAGGGCGGGGTTTCCTTTATCGTAAACTCAGGCGGGACGGATTATGCCTTTAACAGAAACGCCGGGACCGGAGGGCTCATACGTCTTGAGGCGGAAAATCCGGTAATAAGCTACCAGGCCGTATCCGGCCAGAACAAACTCGGCCCCCGGGATTTTATTATGACCGGGGCGGAAAACGGCGAGACCTTCGAACCGGCCCTGGCCCTGTGGCTGGACAGCTCCTACTCGGCCTGGAACCGTACCGTCTCCCAGGGCGAGGCCCTGAACAGCGAAACCGCCGCCGCCTATATGAGCGAATCCCTGCAGCGGGGCACCTACCGCGCATCCTCCGCGGCCGTTTCGGCGGTCTATACTCCGGAACCGGGGTCCTATGAAGCTTCCGCCTATGTAGGCCGTACCGACGCCGCGCTCCGTTCCCTTTCCGCCGCCGAACGGGAACGGTCCGCCAGGCTTGCCCGGGTTTTTAATGAAAAATCCCTGGACTTCCTCAAGGAATTCCACGTAGTCCTGTACCTGGGTATCAGGGGGTACAGCAACCTTCTGGATGATGTGGCGGAAATGCTCCGGGGTATGGACCCCGCCGCGCTGACGGTGGATCAGTGCGCGGGCATTTTGGAGGGCCATCCCGATTGGGCCCTCCGCAGGCCCGGCAGGGAAAATCCCTTTGCCCCCTTTGTTGATCAGGCGGTGTATGTTGTTACCGGGGCCCTTAAGAAAAATCTTTCCAATGGAACAAGCTTGATCTTTACCGGCGAAGAAGCCGATACGGAATACTGCCTGCGTATAGGCAGCGCCCTGTCCAACTATGAGGATGAAACTACGAAAGCCCTGGGAAGGACCCTGATCCTTTCGGTGCTGACCCTGACGGATTCCTCCGGTTCGGCGCCCCGGACCGTCATACGAAATTCCTCCGGGGATTTTGCCGGGAAACCGGGAAGCCCCCCGCTCAGTTCCGCGAGGATGTACAAAATCCTCAATACCCCCAATGGGGCCGGTTATTTTGCCCGGGCCCAGGCAATAAGCGCGGAATCCTCCGTGCCGGGGGGGCTCTGGGCCTGGACCGCCGCTTCATCGGTATCCGCGGTACAGCAGAACGGGATAACGGACATTACGGTTAATTTTCCCGCCGGGGAAACCCACTACATGATCATACGGGGAGTCAGGCCCTTCAGGGCCCTCCAGCTCTACAATACGGATTATCCCACCGACTCCCAATTTGAGCGCTACGATTCTTCCGGCTGGGTGTATTCGGCCGCGGAACAGTCGCTGCTTGTCAAGATGCGGCATCGATCCGCATCGGAACATATAAGGATTATCTCACCATAATGTTTGACTATTGTATTATCATGGCGGGGGGTTCCGGCACCCGCCTGTGGCCGGCCAGTAACAGCCGTACGCCGAAACAGTTTCTCTCCATGGGTCCTTCCCGGGGTACTTTCTTTAACGCCGCGCTGGACCGGGCTCTTTCGGTCATAGACCGGGACGGCCGTATCATCATTATAGCCGGGCGCTCCCATACCGCCCATGTCGTCAAAGCCTGCGGGGCCTATTCCCCCGGCGAACTGGAGCGTATGCTTCTGATCCCCGAACCTGCGGCAAAAAACACCGCCCCCGCCATAGCCTGCGCCGTGCAGTACATCCGCATGGTTTCAGGCGGGGCAGCGCGGAGCGTCCTTGTTTTAACCAGTGATCATGTCATCACCCCCCTGGAGGCGTTTAAGGCGGACGCCGCGGCGGCGGCGGCCTCCGCCCGGGCGGATAAACTGGCCGTCTTCGGCATCGGACCCTCAAAGCCCGAAACCGGCTACGGTTATATTGAGGCGGAAAAGCAGGCCGCGAAGAACCCTGGGGTTTTCACGGTAAGGGCCTTCCATGAAAAGCCGGAGCGGGAAAAAGCGGAGGCCTACCTAAGGGCGGGAACTTTTTACTGGAACTCCGGGATGTTCGCCTTTTCATCGCAGTTTATAAACGGCGAATTCGGCCGCAGTGCCCCGGAGGTCATGCTTCCCTTTACCGCCCTCGGTACGCCGGAGGAAGGGGCCTTCGCGGCGGAACAGGGTCTGCGTATACTCGAATGGCCCGGCCTTGAGGAAGCCTACGGTAAAACCAGGGCGGTTTCCTTCGACTATGCAATCGCCGAAAAGTGCCCGGAAACGGTGATGGTTCCCGCCGCTTTTAACTGGACCGATGTAGGAAGCTGGGATGAATACGCGGCGCTGGCGGCGGCAAATACCGGAGACTTGAACTTTTCAGGCGGCGGCGGGGTATTTCAAAGCGGATCAAGGAACTGCTTTGTCGATTCCGATATGCCGGTGGCCCTTGCCGGCGTGGAGGATCTTATCGTGGCGGTCCGGTCCGGCAAAAACGGCGGGCCGGGCGCGGTGCTGATCGCGAAAAGGGGGGATACCCAGAGGGTAAGGGAAATTGTCGAACAGATAAAGGCCGCCGGGCGCGGCGAATTGCTATAATAGAGTTGTGGGGAAACTTCAGTTTCTGAACAACAAGCTATAAATCAACAAGAGAGGTAAATAATGGTTATTCTTACATTGAACTGCGGATCTTCTTCTGCGAAGTATCAGGTTTATGATTGGGACGCCGGGGACGTTCTGGCCGTCGGGGTGGTTGAAAAGGTTACCGTAGGCGGGTCCTTTATCAGCCACAAAGCCAAGGGAAAGGAAGAGATCACCATAAACCACGATTGTCCCACCCATGTGGACGCGGTGGATCTTATCATCAAAACTTTAACCGACAAGGAGAAGGGCTGTATCCCCGACATGTCGGTAATAGGCGCCGTGGGCCACCGGACAGTCCACGGCGGGGACAAGTTTACCAAATCGGTGATTGTTGACGACGCGGCCATGGCGGCCTTTAATGAAATGAAGGACATGAGCCCCCTCCACAATCCCGCCAATATCATGGGAATCGAGGCGGCCAAGAAGGTGCTCCCCAAAGTTCCCCACTGCGCCGTTATGGATACGGCCTGGCATCAAACCATGCCGCCCGAAACTTACCTCTATGCGGTACCCCGCGAATGGTACGAAAAATACTCGGTGCGGCGCTATGGCTTCCACGGAACCAGCTTCCTCTATACCGCCAAGCGGGCCGCGGTGCTTTTGGGGCAGGATCCTTTCAAAACCAACCTGGTTATCTGCCACCTGGGAAACGGCGCTTCGGTAAACGCCGTTAAAAACGGCTGTTCCTTTGATACTTCCATGGGAATCACCCCCCTGGAGGGGCTTGTGATGGGAACCCGTTCGGGAGACGTGGACCCGGCCCTGCCCTTCTATGTGATGAGGAAGACCGGCATGAGCGCCGTGGAAGTGGAAAACGCCCTGAACAAAAAGAGCGGCCTCCTGGGGATCACCGGTAAATATACCGACCGGCGGGACATTCAAAAGGCCAGGCTTGAAGGGGATAAGAGCGCCGAGCTTGCCCAGGATATAGAAGCCCACAGGGTAAAAAAATACATAGGCGGATACCTTGCCGTCCTGGGCAGGACGGACGCCCTGGTCTTTACCGCCGGCGTCGGTGAGTTCGCCTTTTTTATGCGGGAAAAAATACTCTCCGGTCTTGAGGGGATCGGCGTAGTCTACGATCCGAAGAAGAATGAATTGTCCCATACGAGGAACGCGGAAACCCTTATTTCAAAGCCGGAATCCAAAATTCCTATTTTTGTGATCCCCACCGATGAAGAACTTGTGATGACCGAAGACGCCCATGCCCTTATGACGGGGGCCTACGACATTCATACCAAGTTCACCTATTCCTTCCAGAAGAGGGACTATGTAAACAAAGGCCGGGCCGAGGGGCTCAAAGCCGAGCTGGCAAAAAACCCGGAGCTTAAATCCATCATCGCGGAACCTAAGTAAGCCCGGTAAACGCCGTGAATGACAGGCTTCTCCTGCGGGGCGGCGCCGTAAGCGGGATGGAACTGCCCGGCCCCGGCTGCCCCGCCGACCTCTACATAGAGGGGGGCCGTATCGCCGCCGTCCGTCCCGCCTCTTCCGGCGGAAAATCCTGGGAAAAGGGGAACTTCACCGAAATAGATCTTTCGGGCCTTAAGGTTTTCCCCGGCCTTATCGACATACACATCCACGGCGCCTGCGGACATGATTTTACCGAAGGGACAGGGGAGGCCCTGGAGGCCGCCGCGGCGGACATGGTGAAGGACGGGGTTACCGCCTTTGCCGCATCCCTGACCGTATTGAGCCCCGGACGCATGAAGGAGGCGCTGAGAAGCCTCGGGGAGCTGCGGAACAGAGGTTCCGGGCCGGACAGGGGGGGCGCCCGCTTTCTGGGCGTCCACAGCGAGGGACCCTTTATCGCGGCGGAATACAAGGCCCTGATGGACGAACGCTACATCAGGCCCCCCGACGCGGATGATTTTGAGGAAATGGCCGAAGCCGCCCGTGGGGCCCTCATCCTCATGACCTTTTCCCCCCATTACGACAGCTTCCCCTGTCTCTTCCCTATAGCGGAGCGCCGCAAAATCGCCATGATGATAGGCCACAGTTCCGCCTCCGCCGGGGAAGCCGCCGCCGCGCTGGACAGGGGAGCGGCGGGTTACACCCACCTCTACAACGCCATGTCGGGCCACCATCACCGCAATCCCGGGGTGGTAAGCGCCGCCCTTTCCGACCGGCGGGGTTACGCGGAACTTATCGCCGATACGGTTCATGTGTGTCCCAGGGTTCTGCGTTTTACCTGGGATCTTTTAGGCAGCAAGCGTATCATACTGGTAAGCGACGCCATGCCGGGAAAATCCATGGGGGACGGGGAATTCATCTTTAGCAATCTGCCTGTGGTAAAAAAAGACGGCAGGGCCTGGGTAAAAGAAACGGGGCGGCTTGCGGGGAGCGTTGCCCCCCTGAACAGGGGCCTTAAAAACATGGCGGAAATCTGCGGCGCCGGCGACGGAGAGCTGGCGGAAATGGCCTCGGCCAACCCGGCAAAACTTCTGGGGCTCTACGGCGAATTGGGCGGTATAGGGCCGGGAAAGAGGGCGGATCTGGCGGTTTTTGACGGGGCCTACAATACGGTGATGACCATTGTGGGCGGCAGGATTGTGTACAGGGCGGATTAGGCCGGCAGTTCCGCCCCCGGCGCTTGGGGCATACCCGGCGGCCATTTCCGGGCAAAGGCCTTCGCCGGGTTTTCAACAAAAAAGAGCCGTATATGTTCTTCCGTAAACCCCCGGCTTAAAAGCCGGGGGATAAAATTCTTAAGGATATGGCAGAGGCCGGGACTTCCGCCGTAGGCCCCCAGACGGGAACGGGTCGTATCCAGGGACATGAGAAGCTGTTCGGCGTATCCCCCTTCCTCTTGCCTCGTGGTTTTCCCTCTGCCGTCCGGGCCGCTGCCCCCAAGGGTCCGGGAACAACCCCGGAAGCGCCCGCCGGCGGATTAAAGGTTGTTTCCATACCGCCCTCCTATAGTGCCGTGATATTCACCGTGATGTGGCTGTTTTCCGTACCGGGGCCGTTTGCCGCCGAGGTGCCGCCGCCTTTGCCCTTAAAGGCCGTCTGCCAGGTTGAGTTGTAGCTCGTCGTCGAGCCGGAGGGAACCTTGACGGTAACGGTCTTTTGAGGGGCAACGCGAAAGAACATATCCCTGCCCACCGTGGGGGGCGATGCGCCCAGGGTGATAGTCAGGGCGGTCCTTCCGGTCTCCTCGAAGGTATCCGCACCGATGGATGTTGCCTGGGGAAGGCTTAGCGCGGTCAGGCCGGTACAGGCGGCGAAGGCGCCCCCGCCGATAGACGTTGTCTGGGGAAGACTCATCGTGATCAGGCCGGTACAGTTGAGGAAAGCGTAATCGCCGATGGTCATAGCTTGAGGAAGGCTCACCGTGGTTAGGCCGGTACAGTCGTAAAAGGCCCGATCACCGATGGATATTGCATGAGGAAGGCTTAGCCTGCTCAGACTGGTACAAGCGTAAAAGGCGGCCTTGCCGATGGATGTTGCCCGGGGAAGGTTCACCGTGGTCAGGCCGGTACAGACGGCAAAGGCGGCCTCGCCGATAGACGTTGCCTGGGGAAGGCTCACCGTGGTCAAGTGGTCACAGTGGTAAAAGGCATTGTCGCCGACAGACGTGATATTCGCGCCGCTTACCGTTTCGAGAAAGGTAAAGCCCGTAAAGGCGTAGTCTGACCCAAAACCGTCCGCTATGCTTACCGCGGCGTTCGGCAAAACCAGGGACACGATATAGGACTTACCGACGACCCTGCCAGTGGAGTTGGGATCAAATTCCGTACCGGACATGGTACAAGCGGAAAGATCCAGGGCGACGTATCTGCCCTCGGCGGCTATTTCGTCCAACAGGTTCAGCCAACTCGTTGAAAGGTCGATACGCTCTGTTCGGGGCAGAAGGCAATCGAGGGAACCCTCAAAGGGGTTGTCGACATACCGGTAATTCCTAGTAGACTGTAACATCTAAATCTTTACTCAATAATCTCCGGATAGAGCCGTTTGAGTTTGGTGCGGGCATCGGCGGCAGTGAATTGCCAATCCACACCTTTTTGTTTCTGATTCC
>JAISRD010000071.1 GCA_031273835.1 Treponema sp.
TGTGAGGAAACCGTCGAATACCTCCAGTCCAGGGGGGAAAAGGTCGGGGTCCTCAAGGTGCGGCTCTACCGGCCCTTTGACGCTTCCGCCTTTGTAAAGGCCATCCCCGAATCGGTTACGTCCATCGCCGTCCTCGACCGGACCAAGGAGCCCGGCGCCCTGGGCGAGCCCCTCTATGAGGATATCCGTACCGCCATAGGGGAAACCATGGGCGCCGGTACGGCCCGCTTTAAGTCCTGGCCCCTGGTTCTGGGGGGCCGCTACGGCCTGGGTTCCAAAGAATTTACCCCCGGTATGGTGAAGGCGGTCTTTGACAACCTTTCGGGGAAGAAGATCGCCAATTTCATGGTGGGCGTCAAGGATGATGTTCAGGGCAAAAGCCTGGATTATGACGAACACTTTGTGGTTCCCGAAGAGGGGATGAACGAGGCTATGTTCTACGGACTCGGCGCCGACGGCACGGTGGGGGCCAATAAAAATTCGATCAAGATCATAGGGGACGCCAAGCCCGAACTTAACGCCCAGGCCTATTTTTCATACGACTCGAAAAAATCCGGGGGCTTTACCGTTTCCCACCTCCGTTTCGGCAAGCGGGCCATACGGAGGCCCTACCTTATCACCAAGGCGGATTTTCTGGCCTGCCATAAGTTCACCTATATGGAAACCTACGATATGCTGGCCAACGCAAAGGACGGCGGCACCTTCCTCCTCAACAGCCCCTATGGGCCCGGCGAGGTCTGGAACTACCTGCCCGTGGAGGCCCAGAAGCGGATCATCGACAAGAAGCTTAAATTCTTTGTTATCGACGCCTTCGACATCGCCGGTAAGGCGGGCATGGGAAGCAGGATCAACGTGGTCATGCAGGCGGCGTATTTTAAGATCTCCGGCGTGCTCCCCGAAGCGGAAGCGGTCGAGTATATGAAGAAATTCATCCAGAAGTCCTACGGCAAAAAGGGCGCCGATGTGGTGCAGAAAAATGTCAGTACCATTGAGCTGGCCCTGGCCGCGGTTCACGAGGTAAAGTACCCCGCCTCCACCGGGGGGGATATCCACATGAAGAAGGCCATGGCCGGCGCGAAGGACAGCTGGATCCGGGAAGTGCTGGGGACCATGGTTATCCAGGAGGGGGACAAGCTTCCCGTGTCGAAGATACCCGAAGACGGGACTTTCCCCACGGCGACCACCCAGTACGAAAAACGGGCCATCGCGGAAAAGGTTCCCGAATGGGACGGCGAACTCTGTATCCAGTGCGGCCAATGTACCGTGGTCTGCCCCCACGCGGTTATGCGGATGAAGACCCTTTCAAGCGAGGCCGCCGCCAAGGCCCCCCCGGGCTTTAAGACCGCGGAAATCAAGCCCAAGGCCGTGGAGGGGAAGAAGATCACCCTCCAGATTTCCAGCGAAGACTGTATGCAGTGCGGCGTCTGTATTCACCAGTGTCCCGCCAAGGATAAGAGTAACCCCGAGCGGAAGGCCCTGAACTGGGTGAACAATACCATTGAATACCGGGGGACCCAGGTTCCCCTGTGGAATTACTTCCTGGCCCTGCCGGAGGTTCCCGCCGCCGAGCTCAATCTGGGCGCCCCCAAGGGCCTGGCCCTTAAGCGGCCCCTCTTTGAATTTTCCGGGGCCTGCGCGGGCTGCGGCGAAACTCCCTATGTAAAGCTCATGTCCCAGCTTTTCGGCGACCGGGCGGTCATCGCCAACGCCACAGGCTGTTCTTCCATCTACGGGGGAAACCTCCCCAGCACTCCCTACTGCCAAAGGGCCGACGGCCGGGGGCCGGTATGGTCCAACAGTCTCTTCGAGGACGCCGCCGAATTCGGCCTGGGGATGAGGCTCACCAGCGATAAGCTTGCCCTCCACGCCAGGGAAGTCGCCGTCCAGGCCAAAGCCGAAGGCGTCGCCGCCGCGATCATCGACAAAATACTTGCCAATGACCAGGCCGGCGAAGATGCCATTGAGGAACAGCGGAAAAATGTTGACGAGCTCAAGGCCGCCCTTAAGGGTAACGAAAAACCCGCCGCCCGGATGCTGCTCAGCCTGGCCGATCACTTTATCAAGCGTTCCGTATGGATACTCGGCGGCGACGGCTGGGGCTACGATATCGGCTACGGAGGGCTGGATCATGTCCTCGCGTCGGGCCGTAATGTCAATGTCCTCTGTCTTGACACCGAGGTTTATTCCAACACCGGCGGACAGATGAGCATGGCCACCCCCGTGGGGGCCATCGCCAAATTTGCCGCCGGCGGCAAGGACATCGTCAAGAAAGACCTGGGCGCCATGGCGATGAGCTACGGTTATGTCTATGTGGCCAAGGTTTCCATGGGGGCGAATATGACCCAGGTGATCAAATCCTTCCGCGAGGCGGAAAGCTACGACGGCCCGTCGATCATCCTCGCCTATTCCCACTGTATCAACCACGGCATCAATATGATGCAGGGGATGGACCAGCAGAAGGCGGCGGTTACTTGCGGCCTCTGGCCCCTGTACCGCTACGATCCCCGGCTTAAGGATCAGGGAAAGAACCCCTTCCAGCTTGACTCAAGGGAAGCCTCCACGGCCCTGGAAGACTTTATGTACAGGGAAGTGCGCTTCAAAAGCCTCAAGGCGGCAAGTCCCGACCGGGCCGACGCGCTGCTGGCAAAAGCCAAGGCCCAGGCGGAGCGGGTCTACAAAGAGTATAAGTATTTAGCCGAGCGGCCCTTCTAAGGGGGCGAAAGCGCTTTGAAAGCCCGGTTTTCCGGGCTTTTTTTACATCCCGGCTTCTATCCCTTGACCGTACCGCGCCCCGCGGTGTATCCTCAAATCATAGTAATCTTATAGGTATTGCGAGGCGGCAGGAGGAACGGGATGGGCAAGCGGAGCTACGGCGCCGAATTCGGCTTTCAAACCAGGGCGGTTCATACGGGAAACGACGTGGACGGGGAAACCGGGGCGATCAAACGTCCCATCGTCATGGCAAACAGCTACGAGCTGCCCTATGACCCTTCGGCCCTGAACTGGAGCGGCGCGGGAAAGAACCTCTATACCCGGAACGGGGGCAGCAACCAGCAGTACCTTCAGGAAAAACTCGCCTCCCTGTCGGGGGGGGAGGACTGCGTGGTCCTCTCCAGCGGGGTGGCCGCCCTGTCGGGGCTTTTTTTCGCCCTGCTGCAAAGCGGGGACCACGTGGTCTATTCCGGCGTTACCTATATCGCCGTGTACCG
>JAISRD010000081.1 GCA_031273835.1 Treponema sp.
TTACTAATATCATCGCTCCCTACGGGCGGGGGGCGGGGCGCCCCCCCCGCCCGAGAGGACACTAACAGTCCGGGTTTTGGACAAGCGGCTGTGCCGGTTGTTACGGAGTTTTGCGAAGCAAAACTCCGGGGGCCGGAATGTTTGCTTCTTTTTTTACGCGCATTTTCCATGTTTTTCTCCTTAATTGAGCAGATGTATTTGTTTGCCGGCAAAGCCGGGTAACCCGCACAGTATAACATAGGCTGTGAAATATGGAAAGCTTTTTTTCGGCTTTTCCCCGGCATTGGCAAGAATTAAGCACGAAAAAGCGGCATCCATGCCGATCCAAAATGCGCAGCATTTTGGTGAATTCCTCTGGGACGCCATCCATGGCGTCCCCTCCCTGTGCGGCTGATGTTCCGGGCCGTAGGCCCGCCATCTCTGAGCAGTCCCCTCCCGCCGTTGTGTGCTCCTATAAAAAACGCCCAGGAAAATGCTGTGGGGGTGGCGGTGGAAAAGCATAGGGGGGACCCCCCGGGGGGCCCTATGCTTTTCCAGACGCCAGGACCCACGGCAAATTCTTAAGGCGTTTTTTATAGGAGGGGATAGCGAGCGCGGAGGGGCGGCGGGAGAAAATATGTTCAACTCCCCAGAAAGCGGTCTATCTCGGCGAGGAAGAGTTCGTAGCTGTCCACGCAGGGGATATCTTTGTGGGCGCTGCGTATCGCTTCGGGGGCCCTGAAAAGGCAGCCGGCGGCGGCTTCCCGTATCATTGCCAGATCGTTGAAGGAATCCCCGGCGGCGAAGATCTCAATATTGAGGGAGGCAAAGGCCCTGACGGCCTGTTGTTTTCCGTTCCGCTGCCTGAGCCTGTAGCCGCTTATCGCGCCGTCCCGGTCCGTTTCAAGGCTGTTGCAGAACAGGGTGGGGTAGGAGAGTTTTTTCATCAGGGGCCTGGCGAATTCCTCAAAGGTATCGGAGAGTATGATAAGCTGGGTCCTCTCCCGGAGGGCCGCGGTAAATTCCACCGCCCCCGGCAGGGGGTCCATGCCGCTTATCACCCTTTGTATGTCGGGAAGTTTAAGCTTGTTCCGGGCAAGCAAATCGAGGCGGAACCGCATGAGTTTGTCGTAGTCGGGCTCGTCCCTGGTGGTGCGGCGCAGTTCGGGAATACCCGCCGCCTCCGAAAAGGCAATCCAAATTTCAGGGACCAAAACTCCCTCAAGATCAAGACACACTAAACACATGGGCACAGTGTAGCACGGGGACCGGAAAAATGTATATGCTGATCCTGAAAAATGATCGATAAAGCAATCAACAAAGCAATCAACAAGATGATCGATACGGTGATCGGGGGTTCCGGGGAAACGCTCCCCCTCAACAATCCCTTCGGGGGGCCGGTTTACTATAAAGAGCGGGTTTCCAGCACCATGGACGAAAGCCGGGCCCTGGCCGCCGGGGGGGCCCCTTCCGGGACGGTGATTGCCGCGGGGGAACAGACGGCGGGCAGGGGCAGGGGGGGCCGTCCCTGGTATTCCGCTGGGGGGAATCTTTTTTTTACCGTACTGTTCCGCTTTGAAAGCTATGCCGAAGCCCCCGAAGTTCTTACCCTGAGGACCGGCCTTGCCGTTGCACGGGCCATCGAGGACTTTGCCCCGGCCCTGGGGGGGCGGGTAAAAATAAAATGGCCCAACGACATTATGATAGCCCGGGGGGACGGCGCCGGGAAGAAGGTCGCCGGCATACTGACCGAAGCTTCAGGCGGCCTCCGGGGGGTAACGGTATGTACCGGCATCGGGGTCAACGTGAGGGAACGGGAGTTCCCCCCGGAACTGCGCCGCCGGACGACGAGTATCGCCCTGGAAGCCGGCGGGAACGGGGACCGGCTTCCACAGGAATCCCGGCTTCCGCAGGAATCCTGGGTCTTATTGGAAAAAATTCTGTTCTCCCTTTACCGGGAACTCCGCGAAGATGAGGAGGCCGGCGGAACGGGTGGGGGGCCGGAGAGCTGGCGGGAACGGCTTGAGGGGCGGCTTTACCTGAAGGGCCGGAGGGTCCGTTTTATCCAGGGCCCCCCCCGGAATACCCAGGGCCCCCCTCAGGACGCGCCGGCCGGGGAAGGGGCGGTTGTTGAGGGAATCCTTGAGGGTATAGGGCCCGGCGGGGAACTTTTAATCGCCGGGGAGGGCGGCATAAACTCCTATATAACCGGGGAACTGGACGTTTACGGCTAATCCCGGCGCTCCGGGGCCCCGGTTTGGGCACTTGTCCTCCCGCCCCGCGGCGGAGTAAACTTTCTCCATGCTGGACTACCGTTTCATTGTTGATAATATTGACGCCGTAAAAAAGAACATCGCCGATCGCTGTATGAAGGCCGACGCCGACGCCGTGGTGGGACTCTTTACCAGGCGGACGGCCCTTGCCACGGCCCTGCAGAACCTGCAGCAGAAACGGAACGCCAACGCCGCCGCCATGAAGGGGAAACTTGACGCCCCCGGCCGGGAGGCCCTTGTTGATGAGGGGAAAAAACTCAAGGATGAGATCGCCGCCGCCGAGGGGGAACTTTCAAAGATCGAGGCGGAGCTTGAGGCCGTGGCGCGGCGTATCCCCAATATGGCCCACGCCGCCGCTCCCCGGGGCAGGGAAGATAAGGACAACCTTGAAGTAAAGCGGGTCGGGGAGCCGGCGCGCTTTGATTTTGAGGCGGCGGATCATGTAAAGCTCGGCCAGGACCTGGACATCATTGACTTTGATTCGGCCACCAAGGTATCGGGGACCAAGTTTTACTACCTCAAAAACGAGGGGGTTTTTCTTGAATTGGGCCTGGTCCGCTATGCCCTGGATATACTGCAAAAGAAGGGTTTTACCCCCTTTATCACCCCCGATGTGGCCAGGGAGGAAATTCTGGAAGGCATAGGCTTTAATCCCCGGGGGGAGGAATCCAATGTGTATACCCTGGAGGGTGAAAACGCCTGCCTGGTGGGAACCGCGGAGATCACCCTGGGGGGCTATTATGCCAACACGGTGCTTGCCGGGGAACAGCTTCCCCTGCGGCTTGCCGGGCTCTCCCATTGTTTCAGGCGCGAAGCGGGGGCGGCGGGCCAGTTCAGCAAGGGCCTCTACAGGGTGCATCAGTTTACCAAACTGGAAATGTTTGTGTACTGCCGCCCGGAAGAATCGGAGGGCCTTCACGAAGAACTCCGCTCCATTGAGGAAGAGATCTTTTCCGGCCTGGAGATCCCCTTTCGGGTGGTGGATACCTGTACCGGAGATCTGGGAGCCCCGGCCTACCGCAAGTGGGATCTGGAGGCGTGGATGCCGGGGAGAAACAACGGCGAATGGGGGGAGGTTACTTCCACGTCCAACTGTACCGATTATCAGGCCAGGCGCCTCAACGTGCGTTACAAGGACGGAGAGGGGAAGAACCGCTTTGTCCATATGCTCAACGGAACCGCCGTGGCCGTATCCCGGGCGATCATCGCCGTACTTGAAAATTTCCAGCAGGCGGACGGTTCGGTAAGGCTGCCTAAGGCCCTGGTCCCTTACTGCGGCTTTGATCTTATATGTCCAAAGAGGAGTAAAAAATGAAGCGCTTTGCCTGTTCCGGGATGTTCCGCCGGGGGGCGGTCCTTATTGCCGCGGCCCTTCTCAGCCTTAGTACCTGCAAAACCCTTCCGGATCTTATCAGCGAGCCCGTTGTTTCCTTTAACGGAGTGTCCCTGCGGGGAGTCGATTTTACCAAGATCGATCTGCTTGCCAGGATCAACGTTAAAAACGGCAATCCCTTTGCCATTCCCTTTCCCGAAACGGACTGGGAATTTTTTATTTCGGGGAAATCTTTTTTAAGCGGGACCATTAAAAGCGGCGCTCAGCTTGCGGCCGATTCGACAAGCGTTGTGGAAATTCCCCTTACGGTTCCCTATGAGGGACTTGATACCGCCGTTTCAACGCTGGTCAACGCCGACGAAGCTCCCTACCGTGTCAACGTGGGCCTCCGTTTTCCCGTTCCGGTGCTGCAGGAAAAAACCTTCAAATCGGAATTCAGCGGGGTCATCCCCCTGCTTAAAGCGCCCAGGCTTTCGTTCAACGGAATAAAGTTCAATTCCCTGGATCCGCAAAAAGTCGAATTTGTGCTGACCTGGGCGGTGGAAAATAAAAACAGCTTTGAAATTAAACTGGACAAGCTTGATTACGCTTTTACGGTAGACGATACCCCCTGGGCCAGGGGCCAGGTGGGGGAACAGGTTTCCGTACGGCAGTATTCCCTCCCCCCCCGGAAAACCACGGAAATACCCGTAACGGTGGTGATCAACTCCCTTTCGCTGATAAGCCAGATTGCGGGCATGGCCATGGAAGGCAGGGATGTTGCCTATAACTGCGGCGGACAGGCGGCGCTGCTTCCCGTCTTTCCCGGCTTAAGGCCCCTTACCCTTTCCTATAACTACAACGGCCGGATGAATTTACGGCGTTAATACGCCGCTTCAATTAACCGTATTTTAACAATTCCTTTATGATCCTTTAACGCCGCGGCGGTACATTTGCCTCAATCTAAGTTTGAAGGAGTGTACTGACGTTATGAAAAAAGTTTCTGTCGCTTTTTTACTGATTTTTGTCTCCCTTGTTTCTCTCTTTGCCCAGGGAAGGTCCTATACCGTAAAGGTAGCGGGTTCTACCTCGGTAAGCCCCCTGATGGAACTGCTGGTTGCCGAATACGGCAAGACCCGCCGCAATGTTACCTTTAACATCAGCGCCACCGGGTCCGGCGACGGCATCAAGGCGGTTCCCGCTGGAACCGCCGAGGTCGGAATGTCCAGCCGTGAATTAAGCCCGGCGGAAATCGGGACCGGCATTGACGTACACCTCATCGCCAT
>JAISRD010000124.1 GCA_031273835.1 Treponema sp.
GCCGACATTGCCCGGCTTGCCCTCGACGCCCTGAGCCGTTTCCCCGACATAAGGCGGGTATACAAGGAATCAATTAAAAAAATAATGATAGACGAATTCCAGGACAACAACAGCCTCCAGCGGGACCTGATCTTTTTCCTCGCGGAAAAGCCAGAACGGGACAGCCCGGAACTGCCGGAACCGGGGGAACTGGTTCCGGGGAAGGTTTTTTTTGTGGGGGATGAAAAACAGTCCATATTCCGTTTCCGGGGGGCCGATGTTTCGGTGTTCCGCCGCCTTACCCGGGACCTGGGGGGGGGCCTTAACTTAAGCCGGAATTACCGTTCCCACCCCGGCCTCGTCAGGGCCTTTAACCGTATCTTCGGCGGCCTCCGCTCAAAGGACGATCCCGCCCCTTCGCCGGGGATCTTCCCCCCCCCGGAAAAGGAAAGGGCCCCCTATGAAGCGTCCTACTCCTGGACCGAAAGCCCGGAACCGGAGGGGGGGCCCGGTCAAGGGCCCGGCGGAGAACGCCTGCACTTTGCCCTCCTTGATGAGGATCAGATCGGGGAAGGTAATTTTCCCGGCCCCGAGGAACTTGAGGCGGCCTTCATAGCCTGTAAGATCCGGGACATGATAAAGCGGGGCTCGGCGGTGTACGACAAGCAGAGGAAAGAAAACCGGCCCTGCACCTACGGCGACTTTGCCGTACTTCAGCGCAGCTACAGCCGTCAGTACGTCCTGGAGAAACAGCTTAAACTCTTCGGCATACCCTTCAACGCCAACAGGCCTTCGGGACTTTTTAACGAAGCCCCGGTAAACGATCTCCGCGCCCTGCTTACCCTCGTCGTATACCCGGAAGACCGTATCGCCTACGGCGCGCTGCTCCGCTCCCCCTTTGTCCGACTCAGTGACGACGCCTTCGGCCTCTGCATGCTCGCCGCCGAAGCCCCCCCTTCGGGACTCCGGACGCCTCAGGGGCCCGGAGCGCCCTTTGACGAAAGGACCGGGGAACTGCTGCCCCCCGGGGACCGGGAACGCTACCGGGAAGCGGGGGAACGGTTCCGGGCAATCCGGGAAGACGCCCGGAACCTGACAGCGGCGGAACTCCTCACCAGGCTCTGGTATGACGAAGGCTACCGCTATGAGACGGTATGGTCCGCCTCTTCCCAGGTATACGGCGATCTCTACGATCTGCTTTTTGAACTCGCCCGGCATATTGACGAGCGGGGCGGGGGGCTCTGCGATTTTATCGACTACCTGGACCGGCTGGCCGAAAAGCAGGAAAAAAACGACGACCTGGATCAGAACGGCGAGGGGCCGGGGGTGAGGATCATGTCGATCCACAAATGCAAGGGCCTGGAATTTCCCGTGGTGTTTCTCTTCGGGTGCAGCAAAATAGAACGGACCGGCGGGGCTTCCCTGACTTCATATTCGGAGAAGTGGGGCCTGGCGCTGGACCTGCCCCAGGCGGAAGAGCTGCCCCTTAAGGGGGGAAACTATTTTTCCCTGCTGGAAAAAGAAGAGGAAAGGCGGAAAGAAGAAGCCGAACTGAGGCGGCTCCTCTACGTGGCCATGACCCGGGCCGAAAGCGAACTCTACCTTACCGCGGTACTGAAAAAACAGCCCGAGGGAAAGGAAAAAACGGAGGGCCCCGCCTTCGGCGGCTATGGCGAGGCTTACCTCAGGGAAAGACTGGTACGCCTTAACGCCGAAGATGAAAAAAGCGGGGCTTCAAAACAAAAACCGGGAAGCTTGAGTTTTTTAAGGCTCCTCCTTCCGGTCCTCGCCGGAACGGAGGAGCCCCCCTATACCATTGAGCCGATCCCCGCTCTTGACCGGAACGCCCTGCGGGGGCTTGCCGGAACCGGGGGGAAAGAAACCGCCCAAAGCCCCCTTGGGGAAAAAACCATGGAGGAGGCCGCCGCCGCCGCCGCCCCCTTCTATGAAACAACGGCGCCCCCCCCCCGGACGAGGCCCCTGCCCCTCACCATCCCGGCAAGCGGCCTCCACGTACCGCGGCTCGAAGCCGCCGGGCCCCCGGCGGAATTCCCCGGCCCGGCCCGGAACGCCCCGGAGGGCCTGGAGGGGCTGCTAAAAAAAGCGGGGCTGGAAGCGGCGGAATTCGGGACCCTGGTACACGGCTTTATCGAGGACCGTTTTTCAGGCCGGGAGGAACGTATCCCCCCCCGGTTCTCCGCGAGATGCGGCGAGTCCCTCCTGGGACCTTTAAGGGAACAGGCCCGGGTCATGGCCGACGCCTTCTTCGCCTCCCCCCTGGGCCGGCTCGCCCTGGCCGCTTCCTTCCGTAAAACCGAATACCCGATCCTAAGCGCCGTTGAACTGCCCGCCGGGGTCCGGGAGGGAGAGGCCTCCTGCGGGCCCGGCAGGGTAATCATCTCGGGAAAACTCGACCTGATCTTCGAGGGCGGCGGGGCCCTGCATGTGGTGGATTTTAAGAGCGACAGAACCGAGGAGATAAGCCGCCATCTCGGTCAGCTCGCCGTCTACCGCCGGGCGGTGTCGGATATTTTCGGTTCCCCCCTCTCAGGACGGGAGGAGGGCCCGCCGGTACGGTGCTGGCTCTACTATTTACGGAGCGGCAGGGAACGGGAACTCAGCGGGGAACTCGACCTCATAAGTCCGGAGGAACTTGCCGCCGGGTTTACCGGTAATTGATCCCGCCGTATCATGATAATGATTTAGAAAAAGCCAACAATAAACTAAAGGAAATGGTCCCGAAGCTCCGCGCTTATGCGGCCGGGGGCTTCCTCAGCGGAAACCGTTATGATACCGGAACCGGGGATACTTCTTAGGCCCTCAAAATAGGTAAGCTGCCGCTTCGCGTAACGTCTGCTGTTCCGCGCCGCAAGGGCCTTGACCCCCGGCAGGTCCGCCGAAAGCCTCCAGGCTCCGCCGGCTTCTTCAACAAAGAATTCCCGGTACCCAATGGCCCGCAGCCCCGGGTCCCGTGGGGTATAGCCCCGTAAAAAGAGCCCCTCCACTTCGGCGGGAAGCCCCTGATCAAACATTTCCCCGCAGCGCAGTTCTATGCGGCGGTAGAGTTCTTCCCGGGGCCGTTTTATCTCCACTACGCGAAAATCGTATCCTTCCCGGGGTTTTTCCGGCGGGGCAAAGGAACTGAGGGGTGAACCGGAAGATCTGACCACTTCCAGGGCGCGGAGCAGCCTGTAGGTATCGTTGATATGAATGCGTTCCGCGCTTTCGCCGTCCGTCCGCGAAAGTTCTTTTCTAAGGGCTTCCGGCCCCTTTTGGGCCAGTTCTTCTTTGAGGGCCCGCCGCAGCGAGGGGTCCGAAGGGGGGGCCCCGCTGAGGCCGAAAATAAAGTTTCTAAGGTAGAACCCCGTACCCCCCGCCACCACGGGGAGCTTTCCCCGCCGGGCAATATCCGCGCAGGCCCTGTCGGCCAGGCGGACAAAATCACCGGCGTTGAAGGGTTCATCGGGGTCCCGTATGTCAATAAGATGATGGGGAAGCACCGCGCAGAGGGCCTTATCCGGCTTGGCGGTCCCAATATCCATGCCCCGGTATACCTGCATGGAGTCGGCGGATACCACCTCGGCGGGGAACGCGGGGCGGGGGCCGGTAAAAAGTTCCTTAAGTATGCCGGTTTTGCCCGACGCGGTGGGGCCGAATAGTACCAGTACCGGAATTACCGGCATAGCTATGCCTTATCCTTTCTAGGAGACCGTATCGTCCAGGCGGAATCTTATTTCCTTGGTAAAAAGCTGCTGGGCCGCCAGGGATACTACCTTGCCGTTGTTTTCATCCACTTCGGGGTCCCTCAGCATGGCAAGCTGATACGCCCTGCGGGACGCGGCGCTGGTAATTTCGTACATATTGTCTTTGTATTCGATTAGTTGTTCCAGGGGAAAAATCATAACTTACTATACACAGGGGGCGTTTTTATGTAAAGACGGCAGTGCCCCGGGTTTTTTGTCCCCGGCATCCATGCCGTCCGCTTCACCGTCGAGCGGATGCTCAGGCGGGAACGGAGGGGGCCGCTTTAGTTCATGTGGAACAGAGCTTCGGAAATATTGTAACAAAAATCGCCAAGCCGTTCGATGCGCCGCACCAAATCTATAAAGAGCAGTTCCATCTTTACATCGGCCCCGGCCATGATGCGTTTTCTTCCGAGCTTCCGCAGTTTATTCCGGGACTTGTCAATGGTATTTTCCAGCTTTTCCGCAAATTGTATCTGTTCCCCCGTGATGGGATGCCCCAGATGCCTGCGCACAAAGGAAAGAAACTCCTCCACCTGTTTTACATAGGGGGTAAGCCCCTCTATTTCCTTGCGCTTGAACAGATGGTTCTTTTTTACGCTCCGTTCAAGGGTCATGCTTATTCCGCAGCAGTCATCGGCCATATCCTCAAGGTCCGCTATTATCCTCAGGAGCTGGGAGATATTGTATTCCGATTTGGGCGAAAGCTGGAGCCTGGTAACTTCTATCAGAAAGCGGGTCAGCTCTTCCCTCATTTCATCCGCCCAGTCTTCCTTGGCCTTCATCGACTGCACAAGCTCATTCACGAGGTCTTCCCTGTTCATCCCGCCCCCGGCCGGATTTTCCGAACCGGGAGGCCTGAGGGGATTTTCCCGGTCCTCGTCAAAGAGGAGCCGCTGTTCGCCTTCCGTGTCGGCCAGGGACAATTTGATCAGGGCCTCGCTGGCCTGGGCGTACATATCCGCCACAAGGCCGGCCATGTCCCGGATTTCCTTTTCGGCCATGACGATGTTGAATTCCGGGGCCGGTATCATACCCGAGGGGATTTCAAGTTTATAATGCTCCGCCTGTTTTTCGTCCTCTTTTTTATCCTTGAAGAAAAAGGAAGCGATGGCGGCGATCTGCTTTACAAAGGGCAGAAACAGGATCGTGCTGCCGGCGTTAAAAACCGTGTGGAACATGGCAAGATGGGTGGTAACGCCGGCCCCGCTTAAGGAGCCGGGGGTCAGGAAATCCACCGCCTGAAGCATGGGCCTGAAAAAGACAAGGGCCAGGGCGGACCCGGCGACATTAAAAAACACATGGACCAGGGCTGTCTGCTTGGCGGCGGTTTTGGTTCCTATGGCCGCCATGATCGCGTCTATGGTGGTGCCGACATTGGCCCCTAAAATCATGGAAGCGGCAATGGGGAAATCGATCATTTCCCGGTAAGCAAGGGCTATGGTCAAGGTGATGGTAGCCGCCGATGAATGCATCAGCAGGGTTACCACGGTTCCCATGCCCAATCCTATAAGGACCGAAACAAAGCCGAGCTGCGATATGCCGTCAATAAAGGCAAGAGAATCAGGTCCTATACGGGGAAGGGCGTTGTTAATAAACTCAAGGCCGATAAACAAAAAACCGAAACCCAGCAGGGCTTCTCCCCAGTCGCCGTATTTCCATTTGGGGAGGCGCATTAAAAAACCTATCCCCACGATGGGAAGGGCAAAGACGGAGATGTCGACCTTATAGCCCGCCAGCGAGACAAGCCAGGCGGTGGTGGTGGTGCCGACATTGGCCCCCATGATCACCCCGGCCGCCTGGGTCAGGGTTAAAAGCCCCGCGTTGACAAAGGAAACCAGCATCACCGTGGTGGCCGAGGA
>JAISRD010000214.1 GCA_031273835.1 Treponema sp.
CCGCCGCCTCCCCCCCCCGGAGCGGCGGAACAGGGCCCGGCGGGCCCCATGCCGGAGGATGATGTAAACGCCGGGAATTTTGCCATACGCCGGGGAAGCAGCGCCGCCGGGGCGGCCGCTACGGCGGCCCGTGGAACATCAGCCGGGGGTTTCGGGGAAACGCCGGAGCGGCCCGTGGAAGAGGGCATCCGCACCGTACCCCTCCCCCGCATGAATGTTGACGAAAGGGGAGCGGGTTCTACGGCGGGCTCTTCCTTAAGTCCCGCGGTTTCCGCCGCCCTTTCTTCCATCGGCATCCCAGAAAAAACGGAAAAAACTCCGGTTCCGGTCGTTTTCCCCGAAGACCTGGAAAAGATAAGTTCCGGGGAAAGGTACCAGCTTTCCCTGATAGTACAGGGTTCTTTTAACGACCGTGACTGGAACAAGGCGGCGGGGGAACTTAAACGTTTCCTGGACCTTCCCCGTTCGGAGCGGGGCGCCCACAAGGCCCGGTTCTACCTGGGCCAGTGTTATTATTTTTCCGGGAAAAACAGGGAGGCCCTGTTTGAATTCCTCGCGGCCCGGGAATACTTTCCCGATGAAACAGGCCCCTGGCTGCGGGCCGTCCTGACGGGGCTGCCGGAACAAAGCGGAAAATGAAGGAAACAGGGAGGCGCAATGACCTATAGCATAGCCTTTGCGGGTAAGGGCGGTACGGGAAAGACCACGGTTTGCGGTTTAATTCTGGATCATCTGGTTAAGTCAGGAAAGGGGCCGATTCTGGCGGTGGATGCGGACGCCAACGCCAATTTGAACGAGGTCCTGGGGCTGGAAAGGCCCCTTACCCTGGGGGATATCCGGGAGGAAATTGCCCGGTCGGAACTGGAAGCGAAAAATCCCATCCCTCCGGGGATGTCGAAACAGGAATACGCCCAGTTCCGTTTTAATTCCGCCCTGGTGGAAGAGGCGGATTTCGATATGCTGGTGATGGGCAAGACCCAGGGCAAGGGCTGTTACTGTTTTGTCAACGACATACTTCGGGAATTGCTGGAAAGGTACCACCAAAACTACAAGTACCTGGTGGTGGACAACGAAGCGGGACTGGAACATATCAGCCGGGGGATACTGCCGCCGGTGGATCTGATCCTCCTTGTCAGCGATTGTTCCCGGCGGGGCATACAGGCCGCGGGAAGGATAGCCGCCATGATAAAGGACCTTAAGCTGCCGGTAAGGGAGGTACACCTTATCGTAAACCGCGCCCCGGAGGGAGCCCTGGACGGGGGCATACAAACGGAGATTGAGGCCCAGGGGCTTTCGCTTATCGGGGTACTGCCCCAGGACGAGGCGGTTTACCGGTATGACGCGGCGGGGAAGGCCCTGGTTACCCTGCCCCCGGAGACTCCGGTACGGAAAGCCCTGTCTTTAGTTATTGAAAAATTAAAACTATAAGGTGAAAACTCAGAGCCCGCGGTATACCGTACGTTTCAGCGTCGAGGGCGGCGGGGAACGGGAAATCCCGGTTCCCGAGGGCGTGTCGATCCTGGAAGCGGCAAAACTGGCCGGCGCGGCCCTGGACGCCCCCTGCGGGGGGAATGGGACCTGCGGCAAATGCCGGGTACGGCTCCTTTCGGGAACGGCCGGGGGGAGCCGGTCCCGGCAGATCCCCCCGGAGGATTACGAGGAAGGCTGGCGTCTTGCCTGCGCTTCCCCCGTCCGTTCGGATCTGAGCGTCCTCATACCCGGCGCGGCCGGCGCTTACCAAAGCCGGATGAAGGTTACGGCCCTCGACGAAGGCCGGGAACGGGAATCCTTTGCGGCCTTCCTCAGGGAACTTAAGGGTCTGGGTTTTACCGGGGACAGCGGCATTGAAACCCTTACCTTGACCCTCAAAGCCCCCGATCTGGAGGATCCCGCCGCGGACCGGGAACGGCTGCTCCGGGTCCTGGCGGAAGCGGCGGGGGTGCCTGAGGAAACGGCGGGGTGTGTGTCAATCGGCCTTTACGCCCTGCGGAAACTGCCCCGGGTCCTGCGGGAATCGGACTTTTCCTGTACCTGTGTTATACGGCGGGAGGAAGGGGGGGGGCTCCGGGTTCTGGACGTTTTTCCCGCCGGGTCCGCCGCCGCGCCGCCGGTCTTGGCCGCCCTTGCCGTCGATATAGGGACCACCACCGTCGCCGCGGTCCTCCTGGATCTTACCACCGGGGAAATCCTCGCTTCGGGAAGCTCGGGGAACGGTCAGATACGCTACGGCGCCGACGTGATCAGCCGTATTATCGAAAGCGCCCGGCCCGGCGGGCTTGAACGCCTGCGGGGGGCGCTCACCGGCGAGTGCCTGGCCCCCCTCATCGCCGGGCTCTGCGCCGCCGCGGGCCTCATGCCGGAGCAGATCTACCGGGCGGCGGCGGCGGCCAATACCACCATGACCCACCTCTTTGCCGGGGTAAGCGCTGAACATCTGCGGCTGGAACCCTATGTGCCGGCGTTCTTTGAAGGCCGGGGCTTCAGGGCCTCCGAGCTGGGAATCGCCGTACATCCCGACGCGGAACTGATCCTCGCCCCCGCCATAGGCAGTTATGTGGGGGGGGATATTACCGCTGGGGTCTTTTCCTCGATGATCTTCAGGAAGGAGGAGTTTTCCCTCTTTATCGATCTGGGAACCAACGGAGAGCTGGTCTTTGGAAACAAGGATTTTCTCCTGGCCTGCGCCTGTTCCGCGGGCCCCGCCTTTGAGGGGGGGGAGATAAGCTGCGGCATGAGGGCCGCCGACGGCGCGGTGGAGGCCTGCGAAATAGACCGGGAAACCATGGAATGCGCCCTCTCGGTCATAGGCGGCGGAAAGCCCGCGGGGCTCTGCGGTTCCGGCCTCATCGACCTTATCGGGGAACTCTTCCGCTGCGGTATCATCAACCCCCGGGGGAAATTTATCCGGGAGGGGGAACGGATACGCCGGGACCCCTGGGGGGCCGCCTCCTATACCGCGGCCCGGGCGGAGGAAACGGAAAACGGCCGGGACCTTGCCCTTACCGAAACGGATATAGACAGCTTTATCCGCGCCAAGGGGGCGATCTTTTCCGCCGTCAGGACCATGCTTGCCATCGTGGACTTTAGCGTGGACGCCATCGGCGCCGTCTATATAGCGGGGGGCATAGGCAGCGGGATCAATGTGGAGAAGGCCATCCGTATCGGCATGTTCCCCAGGCTCCCGGCGGAAAAGTACCACTATATCGGCAATACCTCCCTTTCCGGGGCCTGCGCCATGGCGGGTTCCCGGAAGGCGGCGGAAAAGATCGCCGGCCTGGGCCGGGGCATCACCTATCTGGAACTTTCCTCCCATCCGGGCTATATGGACGAATTTGTCGCCGCCTGTTTCCTCCCCCACACCAACGGGGATCTGTTTCTATGACCGGCCTCCCCGAAGGGGGCGATAGAAAAACCCCCGCCGAGCGTTCCCTGGATCACTTCCGTAAAATATACCGAACCCTGGAAAGCGCCGAAATCGCCCGCCGCTGCGCCCTGCCCTTCGACCGGGAGGAATCGTCCTTTCTGCTGCGTTACATGGGGGCCGAATACCGGATCCCCTTTCCCGATTTTGAACTGCTGCCGCCCCCGGGGGAGGGGCCCCCACGGGACAGCGAAAGGATACTCTTCCTCCGTTACCTCTGCGCGGGAAAATACGCCGAAGCGGCGGGGAGGCGGCTTTCCTACCGGGAAGTCCCCTGGGGGGACCTCTACTTCCGTAACTTTGAGGGCCGCTGTATCAAGCGTCTTGCCCGGACCTTTGGAGGGGACCTTGAACGCTTCAGGCGTATCATGGAGGGGA
>JAISRD010000243.1 GCA_031273835.1 Treponema sp.
TTATCTTCGCCGGGCTGCCGGCGCTTGTGTTCGCCTTCGGCCTCGTCCTCGCGTCCTGTAACGGCGGCGGCCCCGGCAATGTACCGGCGGACCTGTCGTATTCATACAGCGCCGGGTCCATTGGAAGCGACGTGTATGTGATGACCATAACCAAGCCGAACCCCGCCGCCGCGGGCATTTACCCCAGCCTGGGCCGCGGCCTGGCCGTATTGGCCGACGGCGAAACGGCCGTTTATACCTTAAGGCTTAACGGCGTTATAAAGAGTACCGGGCAGGTGCTTATGGGGCCGGTTATCGCGACCTTTACCCCCGCCAACGGCGCGACGCCCTTTAGCGGAACGCTTTCCGACGCCGCTCTATTAGGCCTTACTATAAGCGCCGACGACGACGGGAACCCACTACCAATACCAGTGCCCGACCTGGGAGCGGTAAGCGAGGAGGAGGGCGCTTTCGCGGCATACTGGGGCACCTGGAGGTCAATTATAAACGGCGTCTTAGTTGAATTAGAAATAACCGACGGATACTGGGTGTTTGATATCGTCGCTATCGGCGATCATGCTGTTGGAACTTACACACAAAGATCCGCGACTCGGGTCGATGTATTCCAAACAAATAATGGGATGAACGGCGCACAAATCGGCCATGTGGTAACGGGCGACAATACTTCAATGACGATTACCCTGTATTCCAATACAAGTTATCCGGGGACCTACACGTTAACCCGGTAATGAACGGCCTTTAGGCGGCCGCCGGGAAGCGCTTCCCGGCGGCCGTTTGCGGGGGGGGCGGGGAGGACGCCTTCCCCTCCTGCGTCGTGGAACGTCGTGGTTACCCCGGTTTCCCCGCGGGAAGACGGTGAAAGCTTGACAAGCGCCGCTTTTAGCATGATGATTACAAGCTAGGGGGTTTCCATGAAAAAGATTTTGCCGGCGCTGCTGCTCGTTTTGGCGGCTTTTCCTGTAAGCGCCGATATTATCGACGATCTAATCGAAAATAAGTTCAGCGAAATTATCCGCCCCTACGGGAGTTCCCGTTACGTGGGGACCCTCACGGTGGAAAACGACGCCCTGCGCTTAAGCTTTGAATCGGACAACGGTTACTATCCGACCATCATGGCCCACGGGATCAGCGCCGAGAGGATAGGGCTTATCATAAAGAGCAGGGCGGTTCCGGCGGAGGGCGCGGAAATACCCAAAAACGCCCTTTTTTCCACGAAATACTACCGGGTGGAACTGTACCGGGAGGAGGAGGGGATACGGTACTCCTGCTACCAGGTCGAAGAGCCCGGCCTGGTCATCGAGGGCTTTACCTTTACCGGGGCTACGGTAAACGAGCGCTTTGTAAACCTCAGGACCGGCCCCTCAACGGAGAGCGCCGTCTACGGCAGGCTGAACTACGGCGCCGCCGTTACGGGCTGTGGGGTCAGCGGGAACTCAAGCCGGGTGGCCCTGATGTCCGACTACTGGATACAGATAACCCTTAACGACGCCGCTTACTGGGTATACGGCTATTATGTTGATTTCCAGCGGGAAATAAAGCTCAAGTAGGCTGATTTTCAAAGGGGGAGGTGGATCACGGATTCCGCCTTGCGGATTTTCCCGTTCCGTGATTATATTGATATCAATGACGGTAAATCAGGAAGACGCCCTATACGAGTTCCTGGAAAACGCTTCGGAGCCCTTCAGTCTGGAGGAGGTACATTCTTTTATCAGGGTGATCGAGCCCAGGCGGAACAACAGGCTTAACACCGAAATCGCCTCCTTTATCGATACCCGCCGCATCGCCTTTCCCCTGGGGGGTAAGCGCTGGGTTTCCCGCCGGGGCTGTTTTGAGCCGGCCCGTTTCGTTATCGCCCCCACCAGGCTGGAACTGGTAAACGGCATACTCATTCCGGGGCACCGCTGCCTTCCCTTCGCCAATCCCGTACTCCTCCCCCAGGAATATACCTTCCGCTGGAAGGGGAAGGCCATACCCCGCACCACCACCGAGGGGGACCCCGAGGATTTCTACCCCTTTTATACCCTTTTCGGAGAGGAATACGCCCCCCAGTATGTGGCCAAGGACAATCCCGGTAACGAGGTCCTCTTTAACGGCGACCCCTACGAGGACCCGGCGGAGGTTTCGATCCATACCCTTGATATGCGGGGTATCTTTAGGGAGAGTTCCTTTGTACCGGGGGATCTTTTCGCCGTTTCCACGGTGAACTGGAAAGAGGGGATCTTCGAGCTTGAGAAGCTTGGTAAGGATACGTGGAAACCGGAGGAGACGGAGGAGTGGTTCCGGGCCGCCGGGGAGGGTTTTCTTCAGTCCTTCAAGTATCTGGGGCCCGGCGCCTCAACGGAAGAACAGATTGCCTTTGCCTACTGGTTCGGCGGGGAGCGGATGCGGCGCCTTCCGGCCTGTACCCTGGAGGAATTTCTCTATGAGAAGACCGACCGCATCGAAACGGCCCCCTACGGCATTGAGACCCGTTTCTGGTACGCCGGAAGGGATATTCCGGACCGCAAGGACCTTGAGGGGGTGCGGAGCCTTCCGGACCGCACGGTTATCGAGGAAATACTCTACCGCCGGGGGGCGCCCATATCGGAATTTGTGGTCCAGTCCTACGTGCGGGACGCCCTCTACCGGAATGATACGGACATCGACCGTATCCTTGAGCGGCTCATCCCCCGTTCGGCGGGGCTCGACGGCAGGGACCGTGAATACCTCGCCGACTATATACGGGAGGTGCTGGATGAATTCGGCAGGGATTATTCTCATTTTGCCGACAACGCCGCCGGTTCCCTGCGCCAGGGCATGGGGGAACTTCACACGGCGGTGCTGGATCTGGCGGCGAAACTGCAAAAAAGCGACGGCGACGGTTCCTGGCTGCCCAAGCATACCTTTGTGGTCCTCTCCCAAATCCAGGGCCACGCCGCCAGCGTTCTGGAGGATCTGGACTGCGACGAGGCGCCCCCCGAACAGGAACTGGAGGCTATGTACAATTCCCTGGACAGCATGATAGACACCTTCGACGATCTGAAAGACTTAATCGACGAGGCCCGGGGGGCCTTCCGTAAAAACAACATTACCCTGCTGGAGCCGGATCGGGGCAGCGCGTGGTACACGGTCCAGATAAGCCTTGGGGGTACGGAAATTTGGCGCAGGCTGGTCCTTCCCCACGCCTATACCCTGGGAGAGATGGAGGGGCTTATACAATCCCTCTTCGGCTGGAACGGTGAGCGGGGCCGTTTCCTGTCCGCCGCCCTGTCCTCCGGGGATTCGGGGGAGTTTAAGCCGGACCTGACCATAGGGGAACTCTGCGGCAGGGTCCACGAATTCCTCTGCGAATTCGGCGCTAAATGGACGGTGAAGATCATGATACTTTCAAGGTACTTCGCCAAGCCCGGCGAAAGGATCAGCTGCGTCGCCGGGGCGGGGGCGGCGCCGCCCCGTTTTATAGACGGTCCCCTCCGCTTCAGGCGCTTTATTTCCGCCCAGGAACCGGGGGCCGAACGGCGCCACCAGGACTATGATCCTGACGGCTTTGATATTGAATCCTGTAACCGGGACATGAACAAGGGCCCCTCCTGATATGGCAGGTATGAGCCCGGAGGGCGGCCGGGGGGACCCGGTATCCGGCGGGGGCCTGGCGGAACTGTTACGCCGGGGGGGATTTTTTTATGAAGTGCCCGGAGCGACCCCTCAGGATGTTCTCGGGTGGCTTGTCAGCGCGGTAAAGCTTCCCGGCCATGTGGACAGGGAAAAACTGCTGTCCGCCGTGCTTGAACGGGAGGATCTGCTGTCCACCGCCGTGGGGAACGGCATCGCCCTGCCCCATCCCCGGAACCCGATCATCGAAAAGGAAGAGGATCAATGCGCCGTGCTGGGGTTCCTTGAGAACGAAGTTGACTGGGACGCCCTGGACGGCAAAACCGTTACCGCCGTGGTCCTGGTGGTCTCCTCCTCGGCCAGGTCCCATCTGACGGCCCTCCAGCGCATCACCTTCTTCTGCCGGGACGGGGGATTCTGCGGCCTTCTTAAGCGCCGGGCCCCCCCGGAGGAAATACTGGCCTATATCGAAAAGGCCGAGGCGGCCTGGTAGGCAAACAAACAGCCTAAAAATCCTTACTGGTAGGCAAACAAACAGCCTGAAAAATCCTTCTTAAAAGAGAGGATAAACCGCAGGGGGCATATCGGAGTAATTCCCCGCCCCCGGAACATTCACCACGGGTCTTTGATTTCAGGGGATAGCGGGCGGAGGGGGGAACGCGCCGGGCGCGGTTACTTTTTTTCTGTTCCGGCGTTACTATCATCAGTATGAACGGTATGGGAGGGGAAAACCCCGCCAAACTTGCCCTGGAAAACATCGTATCCGGCCCGGACTTTGCCCCGTATATAGCGGCGGATATCCTTATTCCCCCTTCGGAGGGGATCTTTGCCCCCCTTCCCGGCGATCTGGACGTCCGTATCGTAAAGAAGCTGCGGGACAGGGGAATTTCCCGGATCTACACCCACCAGGCCGAGGTCTGGGACCACTGCCGGAGGGGCCGCAATGTGGTGGTCGTTACCCCCACCGCTTCGGGCAAGACCCTCTGTTACAATCTGCCGGTGCTTCAGGCCCTGCTAGAGGACGGCGAAGCCAGGGCGCTCTACCTTTTTCCCACCAAGGCCCTTTCCCAGGATCAGCAGTCCGAGCTGAATGAACTTGCCGCCCCCGGCGCTTCCGAAGAAGGCGCCGGCCTTTCCGTCAGGGTCTCCACCTACGACGGCGATACCCCCGGCAGCCTGCGGCTTGCCGCCAGGGATAAGGGCCGTATCATTATCAGCAACCCCGATATGCTCCACGCGGGAATACTCCCCAATCATCCCAAGTGGATCAAGTTTTTTTCCCGCCTCAAATACATTGTGATAGACGAGGCCCACGCCTACCGGGGGGTTCTGGGGAGCCATGTGGCCGAGGTGATACGGCGGCTTAAGCGTATCGCCGTTTTTTACGGTTCCAGGCCCCGCTTTATACTCTGCTCGGCCACCATCGCCAACCCCAGGGAACTGGCCCTTTCCCTTACCGCCGAGGAGGAAATGTTCCTCGTGGACAGGAACGGCGCCCCCAGGGGGGAAAAGCGGGTGATCCTCTACAACCCGCCGCTGGTGGACGCCGTTCAGGGGATCAGGCGTTCCGCCGTTGCCGAAAGCAGGAGGTGGATGACGGCCCTGCTTAGGGGGGGGATCAAAACCATACTGTTCGCCCATTCCAGGATCAAGACCGAAGTCGCCGCCGCCTATGTTAACGAGGATCTGCGGAATATCTATACGGAAAACAACCGTATCCGGGTGGAACCCTACAGGGCCGGGCTGCTTCCCAATGAGCGCCGCGAGATTGAACGGGGCCTCCGGGATGGCACGATACAGGGGGTGGTGAGTACCAACGCCCTGGAACTGGGCATAGACATAGGGGGCCTTGACGCTTCGGTGGTGTCGGGTTTCCCCGGCTCCTTTAACAGTTTCTGGCAGCAGGCGGGCCGGGCGGGAAGGCGGGGGGGGACTTCGGTATCGGTTTTTGTGGCCTCCGCGAGCCCCATCGATCAATTTATCATGGATGATCCCGAATGGTTTTTCGGCAAGGGCGCCGAGGAGGCCCGCATCGATCCCGAAAATCCCTACATACTTACCGATCATGTAAAATGCGCCTGTTTTGAACTGCCCTTTAGGGACCGGGAGGAACTGCGGGACGCCCCTCCCTTCGGCCCCGGCACGGCGGAGGTCCTGGCCCTGCTTGAGGAAGACGGGATTGTACGGCATACCGCGGGCCGCTGGCATTGGGCGGACCGGTCCTTTCCCGCCGAGGGGATCAGCCTCCGTTCCGCCACGACGGACAATGTGGTGATTGTGGACCTCTCAGGCGGGAAGAACCAGGTGATAGGCGAGATGGACAGACCCAGCGCCAAGGAACTGATCTTCAAAAACGCCGTTTATATACACCGGGGCAGGCAGTACCTGGTGGAAGACCTGGATATTCCCAACCGTAAGTGCTTTGTCCGGGAGACGGATGTAAACTATTTTACCGATGGCCTGGTAAAAACCGACATCAAGGTACTCAGCGAGGATGAGGAATTCCTGCCGGGACAGGGCGGTGCGGGGGGAATTCTGGGGGACGTGCTGGTCCGTTCCCAGGTCTCGAAGTTTAAAAAGATACGCTTTCACACCCATGAAAATATAGGCTACGGCGATATTGATCTGTCCGAGGAGGAGATGCAGACCCGCGCCCTGATGCTCCTCTTCGGCCCCGAAAGCCCGGGGGGCAGGGTCCTGGCGGCTCTGGACGAGGAAGCGGCCGCTTCGGTTTTATCCGGGGCGGGAAGCCTTGTTAAAAGCATAGCCCCGGTATACCTGCTCTGCGATCCCCGGGATTTGGGCATTGCCGGGCGGGTGCGGGACCCCCATTTCGCCGTGCCGGCCCTGTATATTTACGACAAGTACCCCGGCGGTACGGGCCTGGCGGAGGCCCTGGCCGGAAAAATCGGAACGGTTTTCGCCGCCGCCCGGAGGGCGGCCGCAAAGTGCCCCTGCAAAGGGGGCTGTCCTTCCTGCGTCGGCCCGGGGGGCAATAAACAGGGCACGGCGGAATTCCTAGCCGCCCTGGCGCCGTGATGTCCCGGGATCTCAGGTCCAGGCTTCGGCGTATACGGGAATCCGGCGGTCCCGTACCGGAATTAAGCAGGTTAAGCGCGGGTCCCGCGTCCGGCGCGGGCAGGGCGGAAACGCCGGGTCCCGGAGGATGCGGCCCGCGGACGGCGCCGCTGCCGGGACCTGCGCAAGGGGCGGATCTAACAGGCGGGAGCTTTACTTCCCCGCTGCCGGGGAAATCCGCCTGGGTTCCAGCGGGCTTCAAGGTTCTGCGCCGTACCCTGACCCTTAGGCCGGACCGTCCCATGCCCGCGGTTCTGCCGGCGGCGCTGCCCATACTGCTGCCGGACCTCCGTAACGCCCCGCCATCCGAAGACCGCCCACCCGAAGGCCGGCCGTTTCCTGCCTACAGGGCGGATCAATTTCTCTTTTTCGATTTGGAAACCACGGGACTTTCAAGCGGGGCGGGGACGACGGCCTTTCTTGCCGCTTTCGGTAAATTCGCCGAACAGGGGGGCCTCTGCGGGGAACTGATCGTAGATCAGTTCCTCCTCCTGGATTATCCGGGGGAAGGCGATTTTCTGGAAGGGGTGCTTTCGTTTATCGAGTCCCGGGGCGCTTCCTCGTTTCTTACCACCTATAACGGCAAGGCCTTTGACTCCCAGATCTTAAAAACCCGGTGCCTTATGAACGGCTTTGTTCCCCCCTCCCTTCCCCAGGCGGATCTGCTCCATCCCGCCCGGAGACTCTGGAAACGCATGCTCCCCAGTTGTTCCCAGGCCGTCATTGAAACCATGGTCCTCGGTATCGACCGCAGCGGGGACCTTCCCGGCGCCCTGGCGCCGGATATCTGGTTTGCCTTTCTCCGTTCCGGCGGGGAAGCCGGCTCGCCGGAAGAAGCGGCCCTGGAGGGGATCTGCGATCATAATGTGAGGGATATTTCGGGGCTTGCATCGCTGTTCCGGGCCTTCGCCAATGTGGCCGCTTCCCCCCCGGAAGCCGCCGCGGTATACCGCTGTGATACGGAGAACCTCGCCATGCTTTGGCGGCGGGCGCAGCGCCTTAATCCCGAAAAGGACCTTGCCGCCGCGCTGCTTGAGAAGGCCGCCTCGGAATACCCCCGGGCCCGCCTGCGGCTGGCCCTTGACCGTTTCCGGCAGGGGAGGCACGGCGAGGGCCGCGGGCTGCTGAGTTCCCTCCTTGACGGAGCCGCCGGGGAAGCTTCCCCGGCCGTACAAGCCCTGGCCTTGAGGACCCTGGCGATTGACGCCGAACGGCGGCGGGGAAACCTTGAAGAAGCCCGCCGTCATGCGGAAAGGGCCCTGGAATTAGAGGGACTTCCCCCCCGGATCAGGGAGGACCTTACTCAAAGGTTCCGGCGGCTTAACCACGAACCCACTAACTAAAGCACGCACAAACGTTTTAAACCCTAACTCCGCTCGAATTTAATTATGTCTATTATGCTCAGAGTGAACCGTGAAGTTCCTCGCGTCGATATCAAAACCTTCGGCGTCTATGCCCTCTTTGAAAATCTGCTGCAGGACGAAATCCCTTCCCTCACAGAGGTTTTCGGGCAGGAACGGGCGGAAGCCCTTACTGCGCTATCTTTTCAAGCAAAGCATCCCTGAGGGTGGCTGAAAAATTAATATTCTTCCGTTCGGCGGCCTTATTGAGCCATGATGGAATTGTTAAAGTTTTTTTCACCGGCTTCTCCTCGTGGTTTGCCTTGAAGTCATCGGTATCAACATAAACAAGCGAAACAAATCCATTCTTCCGTTCGGGTTCAACTGTCTTTATATCGCTCGGCTCAGGAAGCGGTTCCCCTTCTTCCAAAGCAAGAAAAATACGCCCCGTTACAGCATCCGCCGCCATATACATGGCATCTGCCAAATCATCGCCAAATGTGCCTATCGGGAAATCAGGAATAATAACAGAATAACGCCCGTCATCTTCCTGGTAAAAGCAAGCCGGATATGTATACCGCATAATTACCTCCCGGGCTATTTCAGCCCTGCTTGTTTCAGGATCGAATCAACCAACCCAAGAACCTGCTTGCGCAGGGGAGGCAGAGCGGTCGGGGTATGTACCCTTCGCAACGAATCAACAATCATTGGTGGAGTATCACCGGAGTGTTTCGGAATAGTTATCGTTCCTTTCTTGACCGAATGACGATAGTTGTGATGAGAACCTTTTACCCGCGCCAGAAACCAGCCGTCATCAAGAACAATCCTTTCGATTTCCCTAAACTTCATGATATAAATATATCACGTATTACACGTATTAAAGAAGAAGAAACAATCCACCATCATAAACTCCTTTTACGACACCCTGAACTGAATAATATTCGGCCTCGGTTCTTCTTGTTGTTCCTGCTCCTTTTCTTTCCTGGCCTCCGATATTTTCCGCCCGATGTCCCGGATCGTTTTCTCCGTGCTATGCAGGTAACCCTTTGTGGTTTTGAGGTCCGAGTGCCCGAGGAATTCCTGGATGTACCGCAGGGAAACCCCCAGCGCTTCCAGCAGGGAGGCTATGGAGTGCCGGGAACTGTGGGGGACTATCCTGCGGCCGCCCAGCTCGATGCCGGCACGTTCCAGCCATATCTTGAACCGCCCTTTTATCCATGACGGCCCGATTGCCTTTCCGTTTTTTTCCGCGAAAACAAATTCATGCCGGCCATTCTCATCCCAAAGTTTTTTTATCGCGTTTTGGAG
>JAISRD010000266.1 GCA_031273835.1 Treponema sp.
ATGATCGCGTGGACCCTTAAGCTTTTTTCCTCCATAAGCTGATAGACCATGGTATCCGAAACCCTGCCCCGCTGCCGCAGATGGGGAGGGGCGTCCCCTATGAGGATCATGAGCCGCGATTCGGCATCCCAGGGGAAGCGGAGGGCCCCCTCGTAGAGGGCCTCGTACACCGCCTCGGGCAGGTCCCGGCCCCCCCGGGGGGTGATGCCGTTGAGGGCCCGCTGAAACTGTTTGAAATCCCTGGTAAAGCCCACAGGCCGGGTGAGGTATTCCTCGTAGTAGTCCTTGTACAGTACCATGCCGATACGGAAGTCCGGGAAGGAGGGGAGGATCTTTTCCAGCATGGGAATCAGGGCCTTCCGTACCGCGTCGATATCATCCTTCATGGAACCGGTGGTGTCCAGGCAGATCACCAAATCCAGGGTTCTGCCCCGCTCCCGTTTGAGGATCTCCTCGATCCTGTCCACCAGATCCGCCGGGCCGGTTGAACGGAAAAGCTCCCCCCCGCCCCGGGCGCTTATTTCGGTAAAGCTTTTTTCCGTTTCCTCCATGTAGTTCCCCTCCGGCGGGCCGGGCAGGGGCCGCTGGGTTACCCGCAGGACGAAGGGATTATCCCGGAAGGGGCCCCGGTAGTCGGCGTAGGGCAGGGCAAAGGCCCTGATGTTAAAATAGGTTCCGTCCACCACATAGATCTCCCCGTGCCTGCCGCTTTCGTATCCGTAGTTGAGTATATAGGGGATATAGATGTGAAAGGCCGCTCCCAGTTCAGCGTGGTATTCCGGGGTTGAGTCTATGAGGGACCAGATCTTGTCCGACTCGGGGATAACCCGGCCGTCGAGGACCCGGAGCTCCCCGCCGTTGACGGCGTTCCGCTCCGGCGCCCGGTACGCGTAGTTATCCGCGGCCCGCTGCGGGTCTCTGGTCGATTCGGTGAGCAGCACCGAGCCCACCCCCGCCGTTTTCCGTATAAAAAGATGAAAGCCCCCGTCCACCCGCTGTTCAATCCGGAGATCCCCGGGACCGATAAAAAGCTCCTGTCCCCCGGAATTCCCCCCCGGACCCCCCCGGCTCTGCGCGCCGAGGAGGAAGGGGCAGAGAAAAAAAAGAACATAAAAAAAACGCGGGCTCATCCTTTTAAGTATCGGCGGGAAAGGGGCTTTCTTGCAATGCCGCCGGTGGCGGCCTGTTTGTACCCCTGAGGGGGGCGTTTATGCCTGGAAATGAAGAACGCCGTGATACGAGCCGGTTAAATTTCTTCCTTCCCTTTCTCACTTTCGTGCCCTTGGCGGTTAAAAATTCCCGATAAGCGTACCGTGTTGCGCCACGTACCGGTTTTGTGCCAGACTGAAGACAGGGAAGTCGTCCTTGAGTTCAACGAGGCCGTGTTTCAGCACGGTATCAGCAAGGAGGACATCCTGCACGCCTATAAGAACAGGGTGTGTGATGCTTTGGTGGAAGGACTGCCGGAAAAATATGCGCTTGTCGGCTTTGACCGTGCGGGAAACGCTCTTGAAATCATGTACAACCCGATAGATGGCAACCGCATCAATATCTTTCACGCGATGAAGGCCCGCAACAGCTTTATCAAACAGCTTGGCCTTTAGGGGATAACTATGGCAAAAATGACCGAAGAAGAAGCCTGGGCGTTGGACGACTATGTAACCAATAACGAAATCACACTGGGACCTAACGGCAGCGGGTGGCTTAGCCAGCGGGAAGCGCGCATTATGGGTGTGGACGACGTTTCCGCCACATGGCTTCGCGTCAAAGCTGAGGCTGCCCACAAAAGTATCGGTCAAATTATCAATGAGATAGTCCGTAAAGAAATCGCCGCTTCTTCCGTCGTGTAACCCCCCCGGCTTTTGCTTTATGTACGCTTTTCTGAGAGTGTGTCTGCCTATTAGGCGCAGGGGCATATCGGAGTAATTCCCGCTTTATTTTAACAGAAAGGTCAGTTTTACCGGGTTATGATCGGAATTCTTAAAGTCCAAATCGATGGTTTGGACCGAAAGAACCTCCACGTTGGGGGAAACGATAAATCCGTCTATCAGATAGAACTGCTTTCCCTCCCGGTTTCCGTCATAGGGCTCGTTGAGGAGCCGGCAGCTGGGCGACGAAGGGTCGGCGGCAAAAATCCAGCCTTCGCCGAATTGGGCGGGATCGAGGGTCCCCGGTATAAAGTATTCGGTATGGATAAGGGGATACCGTTCCTCAGCGCCGGGGAAGTTCTGGTTAAAATCCCCGCCGGCGACACAGTAATTCCCTTTTGAGTACTCGGCTTCAAGAAATTCCCTTAAGACCCTGGTCTGGGCCTCCCTGCCTTCGCCGTCTGAATCATAGGCATCCAGGTGGACGTTTACCAGCACCAGCTGGGCCGGGTCATCCCCCTCGGTCTGCAGGGGAACCCGTTCCACCAGGAGGCAGCGCTTTAACTGGGCGGCGCGGACGGGCCATTCAAAGGATGTGGGCAGGCTGATGCGTTCCGCCTGAAGGACGGCGTAGTTGCTCAGGGTCAGGATGCCGCTTTCCACCCCGCCTATAAAATGGGGGACGGGGTAGGGGATGAATTTTACCTTGAAGTTACAGGCAAAAGCCGACGAACCTTTCCAGGTTTCGGAAAAATAACCGGCCTGATCGACGCCGTAGGAACGCTTGGAATTAACGTCCACTTCCTGGAGAAACACGATGTCCGGGGCGCTGGTGGAAAGGAAGGCCTGGATGGCCCAGATATTTTCTTCCACATTCCTCCCCGTAGCGGGCCGTACTCCCCTGCCGCCGTCCATAAAGAAATCCTGGCTCATATCCAGGGAGGCGTAACCGATATTCCAGGAATAAAGCTCAATGGGAGTACCGGCCAGGGGCAGCAGCGGGGGAGACTTGATAACGCTCACCGGTTCCCGGGAAGCGGGGCGGTATTCATTGGCGCTTATCCAGAAGAGGAAAGCGGCGGGAATCAGGGCCAGGACAAGCAGAATGCCCGCAATAATTATCACAAGGCGCACGTATTTAACCACGCTTTTATTGTACTGTAAAAACCTTCCTAATGGAAGCTTATGCCGAGACAAATCGCCACGGCCCGCTCGACGCCGGGGATAAAGCGGTGTATGGGCCTGTTCAGGACTCTGACGGCGGATTTTCCGTCCCCCAGGACCAGGGCGCTGGAACCTCCGCCGTCAAAGCAGAGCCCCTCCTCGGCCCCCAGTCGCCGCAGGATCTGTCCCGTTTCGGCTTCGGTGGCGCCCCTGCTTCCGCTCCTCCGCCCGTCTATGACCAGCAGATAGAGTATCCCGCCGCCGGAAGAGAGCCCCGCGGCGCTCCGGGGGTGCCGGGCGCCGTCCCTGCCGGTAATTTCCCCGTTCTCAAGGACCCGGTAAAAGCCCCCCACGGCATATTCAACCGTGTGTTTATCCGGGTCCGCATATGTATCCGCCCCGCCCCGGCCGCCGGGCAATGGTACGCCGGCCTGGTTTAAAACCGCCGCCCGGGGGGCGGATTCCGCTGAATAAAACACCAGGGCGTCGTAGGCCCCGGCGGGACCCGAGAGTATTTTTCCCTCGGAAACCGCCAGGCCCGTTACCGTCCTGTCCTCTCCTTCCAGTGCCGTGGAGGGCTCAAAGGGATTGGCGTTGATCCCCGCTGTACAGCCTGAGTTTTTTACAAAGGAGCTTACCTTAGTTGACGGAACCGTACCGGGGGTCCCGTCCTTCGGGGAAGGGCCCACCGTCAGACTTAAGCGGGGATTGGTTAAATCGGCCCGGAGGGCCCAGAATTCCAGTGGGGGTTCGGAGATTACCCCCGCCAGGGCTTCAATACCGAAGGACTTCGCCGGTGGACTTCCAGATTCCACCGGTGAAATCCGGGAGTTGTCCGTCAGGGAACGCCATTGGGGGACAAATTCTTCAATGGAGGAAGCCCCGACGGGCAACGGGGGATCCAAACCTGCGGGGGCCGAAGCGCAGGACCAGAGGGGCAGGAGAAGGGCAATCCCAAAACTTACAAAAGCCCTGGGATTCCGCTTGTTTTTCACAGGCAATTCTTAATACTCTGCTTTGCCTTTCCGGTGTTTCTTCATCAATTTACGGGCAATCGCCTTCTTTTTCCGGTTAAGGATCGTGGAGGGTTTTTCGTAGTATTCACGTTTTTTATATTCCCGGATGATGCCTTCCTTTTCCACCATACGCTTAAAGCGCTTGATAGCCTTTTCCAGCATCTCATTATCATCTACGATAATATGAGCCAAATGTAATTCACCTCCTTTCGCAGTGCGTAAAAATAGTGTTCTTTGAGCCGGTTCCGAAACCGGCCGTTATTCATTCATTATCTTCAGAATCGCGTCTTTGTCAAGGACGGTCCGTTCCAGAAAGGCTTCGGGGTCGGTATTTTCCGCCGCCACCCGGACCTCCCAATGGAGATGGGCGCCGGTGGCAAACCCGGTGGCCCCGGCGCTGCCGAGCCTGGTTCCGGTCTGGACCAGGTCCCCCGGGGATACGTCAATGCTGTCCAGGTGATAACAGAGGGAATAAACCCCCGGCATGTGTTCAATGATTATGGTATTGCCCGTTACGATGCGGAATTTCGCCAGCGCCACCTTTCCGGGGGCGCAGGCGGAGACGGGGGTTCCCTTAGGCGCCCGGTAATCAATCCCCGCGTGTATGGAAGTGCTGCTTTTGCCGTTGGGATATTTGTAGATCCGCCGGCCCCCGTAGCGGGAGGTTTGGACCTGGGAATTGACGGGGAGTATAAAATTTCCCAGGGAATAAAGGTCCCCCCCCGTATGGGCGAGGATGGCCCACAATTCCTGGGCTTCCCTGGTTTTTTGAGGGTCCGGTACGGTAAGAAGGTCCGACATGGAATCGGTGATGGCTATGGTTTCGGACGCGAATTTCCGGTCCTCAATCGTAAAAGGAAGCTCCCCCAGGGTCCGGCCCCCCGCTTCAAAGCGCAGCGATCCCCTGCCGGGAGCGGCGGTGGAGGGAACCGCCATGAGGGCCGCCCATACGGGTCCGCGCTTTGATTCAAGCCCCGGATCAAAAAGGACCGCCGCCCCGATTTGTTTTCCCGCCGGGTCGATGAGCAGAGCCTTCATGGGGGATGCGGGAGAAGCGGCGGCGCTTCCCGGGGGGAGGGCAAAGCCGGAAAGGGCCGCCGTAAAGGGTTCCCCCGGACGGACCGCGCCTGGAAAGGCGGCGAACTTAAGGTTCCCGCCTGCGGTAACCGGGTTTCCGCCTGCGGCAGCCGGGTTCCCAACTGCGGCAGCCGCCGGGGCCCGTCCCTGGGAAGGCAGCGCGTTGAGGCTCAGCAGCAGCAGAAGGGTGAGCCAAAGTGGTTTTACCCTGAGCTTATCCATACATCAGCTTCCCGCGGCGCTTTTCCGTAAATACCGCACCTTCATCTGGGGGGTTTCGCTGCCGTTAAACCAATTCCGGTTCAGGGTATACACCAGATCCACCTCGTCGCCTATGTCAAAGTCAACTTTGAATTTATCCGCGGCGTTCCAGTAAAGCGCGGGCCATTTGTACCTTCCCGTGTCCATGGTAAGTTTTACATGCTTTAGTTCTTCCTTTCCCATGAGCATGACATCGCTTATTTTAAGCCCCCTGGTCAGGAAGAGCAGGGGCTTGTTTTTTTCACCGTAGGGTTCAAAAAGGCCGACCAGTTTAAGTACGTAGAGTTCCTTTTTTGGGGCCTTGGGATCATCCTCGAGTTTTGAAAGATAGGACAGGGGAAGCTCGGCGTCCACCGAAAGTTCCTCCGCCTCTTCCTTAAGTTCTATATTCGCCGAAATCCTCTCAAGCCCCTCAACAAAGCTTTCCCAGTTGTTCCGGTCCATACTGAACCCGGCGGCAAAGGGGTGCCCCCCGTAGTTGGTAAAAAGATCGGCGCACTGGTCCAGCAGGAAGAGCAGATCGTAGCCCCGGACGGAACGGAGGGACCCGGTGGCGCTTTCCCCGGCGAAGGAAACCACCAGGGCGGGTACGTTGAAACGCTGGCTGAGCCTGTTGGCGATAAGCCCCGTGATCCCCCGTATGATGCCCTCGCCGTGGGCAAGGACAAAGTTCTGGTGAAAACGCCCAAGGCTTTCCTCGGCCTGCCTCAGCGCCGGCCCCCAGGCCTCGTCTTCCTTCCGTTTCCGCTCCTCGTTCATCGCGCTTATTTCATCCGCCAGGAGTTCCCGTTCCGCGGGGTTTTCACCCGCGGAAACCGGAGTTCCCCCCAGGAGGAGCTGCACCGCTTTTTCCGGTTTTCCCATGCGGCCCGACGCGTTTATCACCGGGGTAAGCTGCCAGGAAATTTCCTCGGCGCTAAAGCGCCGCCCCGCCAGATCCTGCTTAAAGAGCAGGTCCGAGAGTCCTGGGCGGGGTTTTTCCTGCATGGACTTAAGCCCCGCCCTGACGATGATCCTGTTTTCATCCCTCAAGGGCATGATGTCCGCTATGGTTCCCAGCGCGGCAAGCTGGAGATCCGCCCCGTTCTCGTCGTCATTAAGGCCCTCTTTCCTCTGGACAAAACTGACAAAGAGATTGACCAGCACGTCCAGTTCGCCTACTTCGGCGTAACGGCCCATGGAAGAAAGCTCCTTCAAACGGAGGAGGCTCTTTCCCGAGGCGGAAGGAATGGCCCTGCCTATTTCCGGGGCGATGTCGAGCATGGACACCTCCACGCCGCCGCCGAAGACCTTGAAAAGCTGCTTTTTCTGGAGCGCCCCGTCCCAGCAGAGTATCTGGTGGCCCGAAAGAAAGGCGGGAAGCCTGGTATCGGAAATAGCCACCATGCCGGGCACCACGGTTTCGGTGAGGGTGTCGATAAGGGCCAGATTACGGAGTTTGGCCGCCTCGACGACAAAGGCGCTGTTGACGGGCCGCAGGTTAAGCAGGCAGATGGACTGGCCGTAGACTTCGCTTTTCAGGGCGAAACGCAGGGCCGACACCAGCTTATAGGCCACGGCGCAGCCGGAAAGTTCCTTAAAGGGATAATCCCCCAGCTTCGGGTTGACCACGGCGCAGGCGTCGGGAAGGCTTTCCGGGGGGCTGTGATGATCGCTTACCACCACGTCCACCCCCAGGGCGGCGGCCCGGGCAATTTCGGCGCGGTTGGAAATTCCGCAGTCCACGGTGATAATGAGGGTCCCGTAGTCCGCGGCAAATTCCTCTACGGCCTTTACGGAAAGGCCGTAGGGATCATCCCCCATGGGGATGCGCCACTGGACGTCGAAACCGCCGCGGCGTAAAAAATCCGTTAAAAGCGCCGTCCCGGTGATGCCGTCCACGTCCCGGTCCCCGAAAACGAGGATCTTCTCCCCCTCTTCTTTGGCGGCCAGGATGCGGTCCACCGCGTCCTCCATACCGGCTATCTGAAAGGGATTACGGAGATAGCGGAGGTCGCTTTCAAGGAAGTACTTTATCTCCTCGCCGGTACTGATCCCCCGGCGGAGGAATATGGACGCCGTGAGGAGATCGCAGCCGTATTTTTCCGCCAGGGCCTT
>JAISRD010000015.1 GCA_031273835.1 Treponema sp.
CTTTCATAGTTAACCCCATTGGGACGCCCTCCGTTCAGCGTCCTCATTTTATTTTGGGTAACATTTTCTATTTGAGGCATGGGTCCTTTTCGGTAACATTTTTCATGAGGCAACGCGCCGTCTTGCCCCGCCAAGCCCCAAGGGCTATACTATGTCAAGGAAGCGGTTTTTGCGGAGTAAAATTTCAAAACCCGGACAACCGGGTCCCAAGGGCAGTTCATTTTTCTCCGACATGATAAGCCCCCGCTTTAACCCCGCGGCGGTGCTGGATATTTCCAATTCAGATCAGAAGGTCCTTATCATCAGCGATTTTCACATGGGCATTGGCCGCCGGGACGATCTGGCGCCCAACCGGGAACTGCTCCTTTCCCTGCTGGAAAAACGTTACCTGGCAGAAGGCTGGTATCTGGTACTAAACGGCGACATAGAAGAACTGCAGCGTTACTCCCTTCCCCATATCAGGGAAAACTGGTCCCCCCTGTATGCCATCTTTGACCGTTTTGCCGCGGAAAAGCGGCTCTACAAGATCGTGGGGAACCACGATGCGGCCCTGCTTTTTGAAAAAAATTATCCCTATCCCCTCTACGAGGTGCTGCGGATAGAAACCGGATCCCTGCCCATCTATGTGTACCATGGCCACCAGTCGTCCAGGGTTTATACCGATTATAACCACCTTATCGGCGTCAGCCTGCGCTATGTGCTCAAGCCCTTCGGAATCAGGAACGTTTCCAGCGCCCGCAGCCCCTACAAACGCTTCTTTGTGGAAAAGAAGGCCTACGCCTTTTCCCTCAAGAATAACTGCATCTCTATCATCGGCCACACCCACCGGGCCCTCTTTGCCTCCCTGGGCCGCTTTGATTACATCAAGTTTGAAATTGAGCGGCTCTGCCGGGATTACCCTGCCTCCCAGGGGGCGGAGCGGGAACGGATTGCCCGGGAGGTCCAGGCCCTGCGGCAGGAATTGGGTAAGCTGGGCCGGGTGGAGCGGCGCCATGTGCTGCGCCAGAGTCTCTACGGCGACGAGCTTCCTGTGCCCTGCCTCTTTAATTCCGGCTCCGCCATTGGGCGGCGGGGGATCAACGCAATTGAGCTGGACCGGCAGTCCATAGCCCTGGTGTACTGGTTTAACGAAGGGAAGGGGAAACATTTCATCAGCCGGGGCTCTTACGATGTGGATACCATTGACGGAACCCCCTGCCGCCGGGGGGTACTGAACCGGGACCGCCTGGAATACGTCAAATCCCGGATAGAATTACTGGGAAGCCGGACCGAGATTCTCTAAGGGCCCTACCCTAAGCCCCGTATATACGGTATCCTGGGTAATGAATAATTCCATTCTGAACATTGCGTTTATCGGGAACTACCTGCCCCGGCAGTGCGGCATCGCCACCTTTACCACCAGCCTCTGTGAATCCGTGGCCGCCGCCCATCCCGCACTTTCCTGTTTTGCCGTGCCTATCACCGATATAGCCGATGGTTACGCCTATCCTGACCGGGTGCGTTTTGAAATTGAGGAAAAAAACCTGGATTCCTACCGGCGGGCGGCGGATTTTCTGAACAGCAATAACCCGGATATCGTCTCTTTGCAGCATGAATTCGGCATTTTTGGGGGGGAGGACGGTATTTTTCTCCTTTCCCTGATCCGCAAGCTCCGTATGCCCCTGGTAACGACCCTGCATACTATTTTACAGGAGCCCAGCAAGCGGCAGCGCCGGATCATGGAGGAAATAATCGGGCGCTCCGCCTTTGTGGTGGTGATGACTGAAAAGGCGGTGGAACTGCTCTCCGGCGTATACGGTGCGCCGCTGGCCAAGATACGGCTTATCCCCCACGGCATTCCCGAAATGCCCTTTATCGATCCCAGTTTTTACAAGGGCCAATACGATATGGCCGAAAAGACCGTGCTCCTCACCTTCGGCCTCCTCTCCCCCAACAAGGGCATAGACCAGGTGATCCGGGCCTTGCCGGAGATCATCAAAAGCAAACCGGAAACCGTGTACATTGTGCTGGGGGTGACCCATCCGGCCCTTATCCGCCAGGAGGGGGAAGCCTACCGCCTCTCGCTCCAGCAGCTTGCGGCGGAACTGCGTGTGGAAGAACACGTCCTTTTCCGTAACCGTTTTGTCAGTCCCGATGAGCTCAAGGAATTTCTGGTGATGGCGGATATTTACATCACCCCCTATCAGTATGAGGCCCAGATAACCTCGGGAACCCTGGCCTATTCCTTCGGCATCGGGAACGCGATCATTTCCACCCCCTACTGGCATGCCGCGGAACTGCTGGACGGCGGTCGGGGAATCCTCGTTCCCTTTCATTCGCCCGAGGCTATCGCGGAGGCGGTGATCCGCCTTGCGTCTAACGACACGGAGCGGAACGCCATGCGGAAAAACGCCTTCCTGGCGGGACGGGACATGATCTGGCCCAACACGGCCCGGCGTTATGTGGAGTTGTTTACCGAAGCCCGGACAAGCCGGCAGCATCAGACCCTTCCCCGGGGAAGTCTCTTTTCGCCGGAAGAACAGCATGAGCTTCCCAAACTCAAGCTGGATCACCTGCGCCGGCTTACCGACGGGACGGGGATATTGCAACACGCCGTCTACACCGTCCCCAATTACAGCGAAGGGTACTGCGCCGATGATAACGC